>VXLM01000006.1 GCA_009841605.1 Dehalococcoidia bacterium | reverse complement strand
GCATACGATATCGAGGCCTTCATGGATAAGAGTGAGTTCAAGAGCACGATGGACGAGTGGCTCCACACGCTGCGAACGACGAGACCCGCGCCGGGGCACGACCGGGTCGTCTACCCGGGTCTCGTGGAAGCTGAGACCGTCGAGGACCGTCGGGCCAACGGGATTCCGCTGCACATCGAGGTCGTCGAGTGGTTCCGCTCGACATGCTCCCGCATGGGGATTGCGTTCAATCTGGACTAGAGCCAGCTACAGGAACGGGTCGGGCATCATGCCAACGGGGATCTCGATGAGGCCGGGCGCGTCGGCGTCGAGAGCCTCCTTTAGCGCCGTCTCCAACTCCTCGGCGGCGTGAACTCTGACGCCGCGGGCTCCGTAGGCGTCGGCGAGCTTCATGAAGTCCGGGTTGTGCAGCTGAGAGCCGATTGCGCGACCATCGAACTTGTTGATCTGGTCTCGATAGACGTTCCCGTAGGCGTTGTCGTTGAACACAATCACGACGGCGTTGATACCGTACTTGACGGCAGTGGCAAGCTCCTGCGAGTTATAGAGGAAGCCGCCGTCCCCTGAGATCGCCACGACGGGCACGTCCGGCTTGGCGACCTTCGCGCCGAGCGCGGTAGGGTAGGCGTAGCCGAGATTGCCGAAGTATGAAGAGGTGATGTACGTTCTCGGCTGCTGCGTGGTGTAGAGTTCCCTTGCGGCATAGCCGATCTGCGTCACGCCCTCGACCACTATGCCGTCGTCGGACATCACGTTTTGAATGGCTTCGACGAAGCCGCCCTGCGGCTGCACGAAGGTAGAGGGGTTGGCCCGCTTTCGCTTGATGGATGCAATCTCCTCGGCGCGACTCTCGCGGCGAGGAGAAGTAGCAACCAGCCTGTCGTAGAGTTGTTCCAGCGTTACGCGGGCGTCGCCGTGAACTCCTATTGCCTGCGGGAAGCTGCGGCCGATCTCGTCGGCGTCTACGTCGATCTGCACGATGTTGTGGTCGCTTGTGAGGTTGGTTCGTCCTAGCCGGGTACCTACGGCGAGCACGAGGTCGGCTTCTGCCACCAGCGCGTCGACCTCGGGAGGACCGAATCGCCAGCCCGGCGTGCCGAGGGAAAGGGGGTGATCGTAGGGAATGGCACCCTTGCCTTCCGCTGAGGTCATCACCGGGGCCTGCAGGTGCTCTGCCACCTTTTCCAGGGCCGCGCTTGCGTCGGACAGACAGACCCCCCAGCCCGCCCAGATGAGCGGGCGTTGGGCCTGAGACAGCAGATCGACGACGCGGTTGATGTCGCCGTCGGCAGGAGCAAGGGGTTCATAGATGGCCGGTTCATGGAGGTCCACGTCGTCTTCGTCCGCGAGGGTGTCCCAGGCGATTTCGATCTCCACGGGGAGCGGACGGCCGGTCTTGAGCATTCGGAAGGCCTCATGGACGGTGTCCGGGACTTCCGAGACCGACGTCATCCGGGCGGCCCACTTGGTGATGGGCCGCACCACGTCAAGTTGATCGTTGACCTCGTGGAGCGCGCCGGTGTCCTTGCCGATCTCGTGAGTGTAAGACTGACCGGCTACGAGGAGGGTCGGAGTCGAGGCCGAGTAGGCGGTGCCCACTCCGGCGGTGGCGTTAAGCAGACCGGGGCCGGGCACGACGAGCGCCGTCCCGACGCCGTCGCCACCCGCCTTCGAGTATCCGAACGCCATGTATGCGGCTGCCTGCTCGTGCCGCACGGTGATGAACCTGATGCCCGGCTCTTCATAGATGGCGTCCATAGCGTGGTAAAGCTGAACGCCCGGCATCCCGAATATGGTCCTAACGCCCTCCCGGTAGAGGGACTTGATCAATGCCTGTCCGCCGGTCATTCGTGTCATGCAGTTCCATTCTCCGTGCCGAAAAATGCCGCCATCAAGCGTACAGGGTTTGCGGTATGCCTGCTACTCTCGCAGGAAGGACAACGATGCGATATCATGCCGACATCGTCCACCGAGGAGTCGCTCCGTTGTCCCGCGCTCGCAAGATTCAGACCATATTCGTCGTGGCCGTTCTCGTGCTGCTGGCCGTGTACCTTGCCGGGGGCTGGTACTACTCAGGCCAAATCGAGGCCGAGGCGTTCGTGGTCGATCACGAGGAGGACCCGTTCGACCTGCGAGTCGCGTCGATAGCAGGGACCCGGATCACGCTTGAGACCACGCCGGAGACTGACCTGGACGGCAGATGGGACAAGCCCGGCCTGTGGGGCCTGGAGTCTGAGGATACCTACAACCAGGTGGGTACCATTGTCAGCCGGAGTGGGGATTCCGTAGTACGAGAGTTGTCTCCGCTGGGAACTCTTCCGAGCGTGGGCGACGCCGTCCGCATCAGCAGCTTCACTTTCCCCGGCGACCCGCTCTCGGCGCACGGGATCGAGTTCCAGGAGATCGGCATTCCCACGACCCTGGGCACATTCCCGGCCTGGCTGACGTTCGGCGATTCGGACACGTGGATCATACTCGTGCACGGGAAGGGATCCGACCGGCGGGCGTTCCTTCGGATGCTGCCGATGTTCGTCGAGAGGGGGTACCCGACGCTAAACATCACCTACCGCAATGATCCGGGACTTCCGTTGAGTCCGACCGGGTACTACCAGTTCGGGGTCGACGAGTGGGAGGACGTTGAGGCCGCCGCCACGTTTGCCCTGGCCGCGGGCGCGAAGGACCTCGTCCTCGTCGGACAGAGCATGGGCGGCGGCATCGTTGCGAGTTTCCTCTACAACTCGAACGTCGCGCACCGCGTGAAGGGGGTGATTCTCGACGGTCCGGCGCTTAACTTCGACGCGCTGGTGGACTATGGGGCGACGCAGCGGCGGATACTTGTGCTCCCGCTGCCGGGGGCGCTCACGGGACTCGCGAAGTTCCTTGCGACTCTGCGCTTTGGGGTTGACTTCGACAAGATGAACTACCTGAAGCGGGCCCAAGAACTGTCGACCCCAATCTTGCTCTTCCAGGGGAGTGAAGACCTGAGTGTGCCGGAATCGCTCAGCGCCCAATTCAAGGAGGCGCGTCCCGACCTCGTCGAGTACCACCCGTTCGAGGGGGCTGTACACGTGGGGGCGTGGAACCTTGATCCTCAGCGGTACGAGGATGCGGTACACAGCTTCCTGGCGCGGTTGGACTAACGCTGCCCGAGAAGCTGTGCGACCCTGGCGGCGACCTGGTCGCGGGCGACGGTTTCCGGCTCAGATGAGCTTCTCAGCTTGAGCTCGACCACGTCCTGCTTCATGTTGCGGCGGCTGACGACGAGGCGCACCGGCAGACCTATGAGGTCGGCGTCGTTGAACTTCACACCGGCAGACTCGTTTCGGTCGTCGAGGAGGACATCGAAGCCTGACGCCCTGAGCTCGTCGTGCAGCCTCAGGGCCTCGGTGGAAACGTCGCTGTCGTCGTAGTTCAAGGCAGTTATCCACACGTCGTAGGGAGCAACCGAGGGTGGGAAGACGATTCCCTTGTCGTCGTGGTTCTGCTCGATACACGCCGCGAGGAGCCGCCCGACACCGATCCCGTAGCAGCCCATGATGATCGGCATTTGCTTCTCGTTCTGAGCGGGATAGTGCGCGTCGAGGGCCTCGCTGTACTTGGTGCCGAGCTTGAACACGTGGCCGACCTCGATGCCTCGCCTCTCGCCCATGGGAGCCGGGCACTTGGCGCACTGATCGCCCGCCTTGGCGAGGGCGATGTCGGTGATTACGTCGGCGGTGAAGTCACGCCCGTAGTTGGCGTTTCGGACGTGGTAGTCCTCCCTGTTCGCGCCCACGAGGAAGTTGGAGCCAAGCAGCACGGATTCATCGGCTATGACTCGAATCCCGTCCAGTCCGATTGGTGACGCCGAACCCGCCACGAGTCCCGCGCCTTCGACCTCTTCTGCAGTCGCCAGGCGCAGTTCGTTGGCCTTCAAGGTGTTCAGGAGCTTGATCTCGTTCACGTCAAGATCGCCACGGATCACGACGAAGACGACCTCGCCGTCGGCCCAGTAGAAGACGGCCTTGAGTGTCTTGCTGGCAGGGATTCCCTGATCCTTGGCCAACTCCTCAATCGTCCTGATTCCGGGCGTGTGTACGTCCTCCAGCGGCAGGTGGCCTTCGACGGGCTGCTCCGGCTTGACGAATACGGCCTTCTCCTCGTTGGCCGCGTAGGAGCAACACTCGTCCCGGCACATGAGGATGGTGTCCTCGCCGGCCTCCGCAAGGGCCATGAACTCGTGCGAGTCCTTGCCACCGATTGCGCCGCTGTCGGCCTCAACCATGATCGAGTCGAGCCCGCACCGCTCGTAGATGTTCGTGTAGGCCCTCACCATGGCCTGATAGCTGAGATCGAGGCCCTCCTCGTCGGCGTCGAAGCTGTAGGCGTCCTTCATGTCGAACTCGCGCACCCGCAGGAGTCCGGCGCGTGGACGCTCCTCGTCGCGGAACTTCGTCTGGATCTGGTAGAGGATGCGGGGAAGGTCCCGATAGCTGTGGACGTTGGCCTTGATGATGTTCGTGACGACCTCTTCGTGAGTCGGCGCTATCACGAGGTCGCGCTCGCGGCGGTCCTGGAACTTGAACATGTTCTTGCCCATCACCTCGGTGCGACCGGAACGGTCCCAGAGGTCCTGGGGCTGGAGGGCGGGCATCCGAAGCTCCTGCCCTCCGGCGTCGTCCATCTCCTCGCGGATGATCTGCTCGATCTTGCGGAGCGAGCGCCATGCGAGCGGGAGGTACGAGTAGACGCCCGCGGCGACCTGATTGATCAGGCCGGCGCGGAGCATCAGTCGATGGCTGACGATCTCGGCCTCGGCAGGGTCGTCGCGTAGAGTCTTTTCCAGCATTCGGGAAACGAGCAATGTTCGGGGCGCCTTTCGGGAGGATGGTTGGGTTAGTGTCCTGTCTTAAAGTCCGTTGTATAGAGTGGGTGGGCGCGTACGGTAAGAAATACCCTCACCCTAGCCCTCTCCCACGACGGGAGAGGGGATATGCTGGTACTAATCTCTGCCTATTTTTTTCATGGCCCAAATAACGAAGGTGTAGCATTTTAGATTCCTCGCTACGCTCGGAATGACAGAGATACGGGGCCAGATCATAGCTGCAAGTCTGTTTTATCTACCCCTATCAGCCCACATCGGGAGAGGAGAATTTATAAGATCTCGGCTTCGGCCTTGCCGACCTCTTCCATGAGGGCGGTGAGCATGTCGTCTTCCGCGACGACGCGGGCCTTCTGGCCCTTGCGGAAGATGACGGCGCGTCCGACTCCGGCGGCGATGCCCACGTCGGCGTCCTTTGCCTCGCCGGGACCGTTCACCTCGCAGCCCATGACGGCCACCTTGATGGGAGTCTTGTGCTGGCGGAGCAGGTCGTCGACGGTGTTCGAGAGCTGGCGAATGTCCACGTCGGCCCGTCCGCAGCTTGGGCAGGCGACGAGGGTGGCCCCCTCCTTGCGAAGCTCCAGCGACCTAAGGATATCCAGGCCGGTGTAGACCTCTTCGGTCGGGTCGTCGCTGAGGGAGACGCGAATGGTGTCGCCGATTCCGTCGTAGAGCAGCGCGCCGAGGCCGATGGCGCTTCGGATGCTGCCCGACCGGGCCGTGCCAGCCTCGGTGATGCCGAGATGGAGAGGGTAGGGGACGATCTCTGCCATGCGGCGGTAGGCCTCGACGGTCGTGTCGATGTCGAAGGCTTTCATGGATATCTTGATGAGGTCGAAGTCGAGGTCTTCGAGGATGCCGATCTCCCAAAGGCCGGTCTCCACCATGTGATCTACGACGGTGAAGTCGCCCGGCTGCGCCTCGCTCGGCTTCGGCAGCATGTTGACGCCGTCGAGGTGGCGTGACACACCTCGTCCCCCGATCTTGCCGACGGGCGGGAGGCTGCCGAAGTTCACCCCGATGCGGATCGGCACCTGGCGCGCCTTGGCCTCACGGACGATCTCCTCGACCTTGCCCCTGTCACGGATGTTGCCGGGGTTGAGTCGGAGGCAGTCGACGCCGCTCTTGAGCGCTTCGAGCGCGAGCTGGTAGTGGAAGTGAATGTCGGCGATGAGGGGGATCGAGATCTGGCGCTTGATCCCGGCGAGGGCCTGTGCAGCCTCCATATCGGGCACGGCGGCTCGTATGATGTCGCACCCGGCCTCTTCAAGCCCGCGGATCTGCTCGACGGTGGCGGCCACGTCGCGGGTGTCGGTCTTGGTCATCGACTGCACGGTGACCCGCGCGTCGCCTCCGACGGCGACATTGCCGACGTGAATCTGCTTCGATACGCGACGAGTGGTCAACATGGTCCGTCTCCCCTCTCGCTGACTAGGGCCTTCACCATTCAACCCTCACCCCAGCCCCCGTATCGAGTACGGGTCAGGCTCTCTCCCTCGGGGAGAGGGGGATGTTGAGTCATATCAGCTATTCTAACGGATAAAACTCTCACCCGCGATTATTCTGACGATGTCCCGGTAGCTCATTGCAACGATCAGGCCGATGAGGAGCGCGAAGCCGACCATGTGGACGAAACCCTCGCGCTGCGGGGAAATGCGCTTGCCGCGCCGCACCCACTCGATGCCGACGAACAGGAGCCGCCCGCCATCGAGCGCGGGGATGGGCAGGAGATTGACGATGCCCAGGCTGATGCTGATGAGCGCCACAAACTCGAACATTGGAGAGAAGCCGATGTTGGGAATCTCCTCTGCGATCTCGCCCGTCACCTGGGCTATTCCGACGGGGCCCGTAATTCCCGGATCGGGGCCGCCACGCGCCCAACTGGTCAGCGTGGCCTGGGTGAGCGCGAGAACGTCCCATGCGCGACCGACCGCCATCGGGACGGAGTCCCAGACGGGGAAGCTGCGCTGCACGATCTTCGGATTGGCAGTGCCGATGAGTACGCCAATGGCGCCCTGTCGGATGCGGTCTCCGACCTGCGCGTCGGGATTGACGTTTTGTGCCTCACGCAGGGACATCTCGGTACTCGGGTCGGTGACCTCCTCGACGACGACGTGCTCCGGGGGACGAAGGCGAGGGGTGATGGTGACCTTGTCGACCGGGGCGAGCTCAGGCGAGAAGGCCAGGCCCGTGACGATGAGGCCTCGACGGATGGTGAACTCGGTGGGACGTCCCAGCCGGCCCATGATTGTCTGCACCAAGTCGAAGTGGTTCTCGACTCTTTTGCCCTCGACCTCCAGTACCTGATCGCCCGGTCGCAGTCCCGCCTCCTGGGCGGGGGAGTCGGGTGATACTCCGGAGATCGTCACGGTCCCAACTATCGTGTCGTGCGGAAGGGTGAACAGGATGGCGAACACAGCTATAGGGAACGCGAGGTTCATCACGGAGCCGGCGACGAGCACTATCGCCCGCTTCCATCTTGCCTGCCTCGCGAAGCTCCGAGGGTGGGAGGGGTCTTCCTCGCCGACCATGCGGACGAATCCGCCGAGCGGTATCCAGTTGAGCGAGTAGACGGTATCGCGATAGCGAATGCCGAAGATGCGAGGAGGGAAGCCGAAGCCGAACTCCGTCACCTTGATGCCGAACCATTTTGCCGTGGCGAAGTGGCCGAGCTCGTGAATGAATATCAGGAATCCGAGGACCGGGACGATGAGCAGCCAGCCGGGGAGTCCAAACATCTACATGCCCGCTATCTGTGCGACGCGCTTCTTGGCCCATGTGGACGCCGCGATGATGTCGTCTATAGAAGGGTCGTCAACGGACGTGAAGTCGTGGAGCGCCTTTTCGATGACGACCGGGATATCGGTGAACTTGATGTGTCCATCGAGGAACGCTGCGACAGCCATCTCGTCCGCGCCGTTGAGTGCGGCGGGCCACGTGCCGCCGCGCTTGGCGACGTTGAGGGCCAACTCGAAGCAGGGGTACCGGCCGGGGTCCAGGGGCTTGAAGGTCATCTCGCCCACTGCGACGGCGTCGAACCTTTGAATGGCCGCGTTGGGAGCGCGCTTCGGATAGAGCATCGAGTACTGGATGGGGAGGCGCATGTCGGGCGGGCTGATCTGGGCCTTGACAGAGCCGTCAACGAACTCGACCATCGAGTGAATCAGACTCTGCGGGTGGATGACGACCTCGATGTCGTCCCAGTGCATGTCGAACAGCCATCGCGCCTCGATGACCTCGAGGGCCTTGTTCATCAGCGTGGCGGAGTCGACGGTGATCTTCGGGCCCATGTCCCACGTAGGATGCTTGAGCGCCTGTGCGGGCGTAACCTGATCAAGCATGTCGATGTCGTAGTCGCGGAAGGCACCGCCGGACGCGGTGATTATCAGCTTCGAGACGCTCTGGTCGTCCCCGCGAATGCACTGCCAGATGGCGTTCGGCTCGCTGTCGGCTGGACGCAGCTCGACGCCGTGCTTGCGCGCCAGATCCATGAGGATAGGCCCTGCCATGATGATCGCCTCCTTGTTAACAAGAACGATCTCCTTGCCCGCTTCGATAGCGGCAATGGTCGGACCGAGGGCCGCGTCGCCCACTGTTGCCGAGACGACGAGGTCCACGTCGGGGAAGGCGACCATCTCCTCCATGGAGCAGATGACGCGCCCGTTGGAGGCGAATTCGGCTTTCTCATCGTCGGTGCCTTCGAACGAGACGTACTTGGGCTGGAACTCTTGAATCTGGGTCATGAGGGGCAAAAAGCTCCGGCGGGCGGCGAGGCCGACGACGCGAAACTCGTCCGGGAATGCGCGGGCGATGTCCAGCGTTTGAAGGCCAACGGAACCCGTGGAACCAAGTACGACAAGGCCTTTCACAGCACACCTCCCATTACAAAGTAGTATACCAGCGCCAAGTTGAAGACTATGGAGTCGAGCCGGTCGAGGACTCCGCCGTGACCCGGCAGCAGTCGGCCGGACTCCTTGACGTCCGCGAGTCGCTTGAGCTTCGACTCGAAAAGGTCGCCGACCTGGCCGACGACTCCCATCAGCGCTCCGAGTACGGCGATGAGCGGTAGGTCTGCGTCGATATCGAGGGCCCACGCGGCAAGGAATGCCGCCAGAATTGCGGCTGCGAATCCTCCGATCGCGCCTTCCCACGTCTTGTTTGGACTAATGGAGGGCGCGAGCGGCCGCTTGCCAATCGCCTTGCCGACGAAGAAGGCTCCCGTGTCTGTTGAGAAGGTGACCACGAGCAGGAGGACGATCCACTCAAGGCCCTGTTCGCCTCCTCGCAGCAAAGGAGCGTGAGCCAGGAGAGCGCCGGGGTAGAGGACTGCGGCGAGGGTCAAACCGGCGTTGGAGGCTTTTGCGTAAATTGTTGTAGAACCGGGCTTTTCACCCTCACCCCAACCCTCTCCCGTCAAGGGAGAGGGGGTTTCTCCGTTGCGATTCCGTAATTTTTGTATAGGGGAGAGGGTAAGGATTAGGGCGAGGACTGCGACCCCGACGGAGACTATCAGCAACGGCACATACTCGGGCATAGACCAGAGGAACGAGAACCCGAAGTGCGACAGAACGAGGGCGGAGGAGAAGACAGCAGCCACGACTCGCGAGGGAGTCTTGCCCTTGTTCCTGGCAAGATCGCAGACCTCAACTGCGGCAAGGGCGGCAAGTACGGCGACCACGACGCTGAATACGGGGTCGCCCAGCCAAATGACGAGGGCTAGCGCCGGGATGCCGACGGCGGCGGTGACGAGCCGGCCTATCATGGTATGCTTTCTCGCAGAATCGCCATGCCCGTATTCAATCACAAGTGGAATGAGGACGCATGGAACGCCCACGGCTGATCTACTACCAGGACGCGCACCACTTCCACGCCAAGCGGCTCGACCCTCCCGTGAGCCTTGACAAACTTCGATGGCCGGTCGATGAACTGCTAGGGTCGGGGGTCGACGTGCTGGCCTTCGGGCTTGGCTACGGCGACGTCTACTTTCACAACAGCAAGGTGGGGCGGGTTGTCGGGCAGCTGCAGGACGTGTGGAACAGCTACATCGACTGGCGCATCATGCGGATGGTGCAGAACGCGCGTGAACTCGGCACGGACCAGGTGAAGGAGGTCGTCACATACGGCAACGCGATGGGCCTCGGGGTCTATCCCAGCCTCAAGCTCCAAAGCTGCGACCGTCCTGGGTCCGACAGGTGCGGCCTTCTGAAGTGGCATCATGCTGATGAGGTCTGCATGTTGGAGAAGGACGAGTACCATCCGCGCTACGAGTGGTGCTACGACTTCGCTCACCCGATGGTGCGTGAGGACAAGCTGAACGTTCTCCACGAGATCATGTCGGACTACGAGGCCGAGGGCGTGGAGCTGGACTTCATGTTCGTCACCAAGTTCTTCAAGACCGGTGAGGAGGAGAAGAACGCTCAGATAATGACGGATTTCGTCGGCGACGTGCGACGGCTTGCCGATGAGGTGGGCGAGGCGCAGGACAGGAAGGTCACGGTTTCGGCGCGGGTGTTCCACCAGAGGGAAGCCAATTTGCGGCTGGGTCTCGACGTGGAGACGTGGTTGGCAAACGGGAGCCTCGATCTGGTAGTCGGCCAGATGTCAGAGCAGTTCATGGACACCGGAGCGTTTGACGTGGGATGGATGGTGGACGCCGCTCAGTCGGCTGATACGGGGACATACGTCCGACCCACCCGCCGGGTCTACGACGAGAGGACGCCCGTTCCTCAGCTGGAGATGTACCGCGCGTTCGCTCAGACGGCTCGACGGCAGGGAGCGGACGGGCTGTATCTCGGCTATCTCCGATGGCCGTTCAGCCAGGTCGAGTACGACATCCTGCGAGAGATGGCATACCCGGAGGCCTTTGCCCGTCGTGACAAGCGTTACATACTACAGCCCCGGGAGACCGGCCTCGTCCTCGAAGAGTTGGTCGACTACCAGGGCGGCTACCCGAAGACACCCCACAGGACGGAGGACGAGATCACCGACCCGCCGGAGCGCTACCTCCCGGCTGATTTGGTGGAGGGGGAGACGATCTCCGTTCCGGTCGTGGTGTCGGACGATCTTGAGGGCACCCGCGCCGATGGAGAGATGAGGCCGTCGGTGCTCACCCTGCGGTTCGCGTACTTCTGCGTCGAGGACGACGTGGAGTTCCGGTTCAATGGGCAAGTTTTGGATAGGGACGATGCGGAGATTACGGACGAGCGCGCCCTGCGGCTGCCGCTCAGCCCCCGAGGGAGTCCTTTCGAGGGTCCGCTCGGAATGTCGGTCCACTGGTTTCGATGGCAACTGGATGTCGATTTGCTCCGGGAGGGGAGGAACGTCTTGGAGGTCGAGGTGAAGCGAATGGACAAGTCAGCAGGGTTCACTCGTTCCTTGAACGGCGTCGAGGTTCGCACGCGATACAAGGACTTCGTTCGTCCGGAGGGCCTCGAAGTTGAGCGACTGGCTCCTCTGAGCGGGTAGTGTCCCTACTCTGAAGCTTTCTGCATGACGCGCATTGACATGCTCACACCAATAACCCTCACCCTAGCCCTCTCCCACGACGGGAGAGGGGACTTTGAGGTCGGTAGGCTCATTTGTCGAAGCACAGTGATGGGTCACTAGCAAACGATTCTCGCGAGGACTAACACATGCCCGAGAGGATGAAAGCCGTTTGCAAGGCGGGGTCGGAGCCCGGTCTGGTCATCGACGAAATACCCGTGCCGTCCGTAGGACGAGACGAGGTCCTCGTCGGGGTCGAGGCGGCGAGCGTGTGCGGCACGGACCTGCACATCTGGAAGTGGGACGATTGGGCCGCGAACCGGATCAAGCCCCCTCTGACCATCGGGCACGAGTTCGCGGGCACGGTGGTCGATGTTGGGCCTGATGTCACGCAAGTGAGGGTCGGGGACTACGTTTCCGCTGAGAGCCACATCACCTGCGGTCTGTGCTTTCAGTGCCGGACCGGACAGGCGCATATGTGCCCCCGTACGAAGATACTCGGCGTAGACCGCGACGGCGTATTTGCCGAGTACGTCTCGGTGCCTGAGTCGGTGGTATGGCAGAACGACAGGGAAAAGCTCCCGCCGGAGATCGCCACTCTGCAAGAGCCGTTCGGGAACGCCGTTTTCGCCACGCTGGCGCACGACCTCGCGGGGCAGAGCGTGGCGGTGCTGGGCTGCGGCCCAGTCGGCCTCTTCTCCATCGGAATCGCCAAGGCTTCCGGGGCGTTCAGCGTCCTCGCCGCCGACATCAACGACTATAGGCTCTCGCTCGCCCAGGCACTAGGCGCTGACAAGGTCTATAACGCCTCGGCGGACGAAGGGGAAAATGGTGTGGCAGACTGGCTCATCGAGACGAACGAGGGCTTCGGCGTTGATGTCGTGCTCGAAATGAGCGGCGCTCAAACGTCCATTGACGCGGCCTTCCGAGGCGTTCGAAACGGGGGACGAGTGACCCTTTTCGGCATACCGGCCAAGCCCGTCCGCATTGATGTCGCCGAGAGCATGATCTTCAAGAACCTGACGGTACTTGCCCTTAACGGCAGACGCATCTTCGACACGTGGTACAAGACGCGATGGCTGCTGGAGAGCAACGTCGTGGACCTGCGTCCCATCATTTCCAGAGAGGTCGGTCTAGAAGAGGTCGAGACGGCAATGGAGCTTCTGGACGGTGGGGACGTTGGCAAGATCATCATCCGTCCGAACGTCGCGGTGGACGTTACGCCTGCCCCCGAGCGGGAAGCCCCGCCGGACCCGAATGTTCAGGGGCAGTTGTTTCACCCCTAGCGTCTGCGTCCAAAGAGGCTGCGTTGGGCTAGTAGATGCGTCCCTCGACGGACTCAATGGGTGGGGTTGTGGAGATCAACTCGCCACCGAAGACGTCTATGACACCGTTGGCGTAACGGGTGTGATAAGGCATACCCCCGGAGGGCGATCCACTCCGCGCTATAGTGGCAAGGAGGGATAGGAAAGAGTCCGGGAGTTCTTCGTCGGTTTCGATCACGCGCCAACGGTTATGATCGTCCACCTCAAGGACGGCCCCGTTACCCGGCTTCGGTATGCGTAGTCGGTAGGTGGTCACGTTCGCATCACCACGTCAAAAGATAAAGTTAAACAGGTGTGGGTTATCAGTCAACAACCCTACAGGTTCAGCGTAGATAAGCGCAGAAAGACCGTCGGGTCAGCACCCGCCTCCAATGGCGGGGAGGAAGTGCACCTCGCTGTTCTCGCCGACCTTTTGGAGCATCCCGATGGGCGTGACCTCACCATTGACCGCAACGGTGATGTTCGGCTTGAGCTTGAAGCCGTCCACGAGACGCGCCTGCGTGCCGGGGTAGGCTGCCTCGAGGTTCTTTATGACCTCACGCACGGTCTTGCCGGGCACATCGACGGTTGCCTGATCGTCGGTCAGCTTCTGCATGAGCGGAGGAACGAAAACGGTTGCCATCTCACGCTCCCTGAAGAATTCCATCTACGTGAAACGTCGCAGTCACACCAGCACTATAGCATATCCTTCGCACCGAAACGCAGGGTGGTTATCCAAGGCCGGAGAGCGGCATCCCGGTGACCGCCGTAGGGAGTGGAGCATTTTCTTTTGTAAACGGGGATTCTGTGATGCTCTCTTAATACACGAGACTGAAGTAACGGGATTGACAGTAATGATAGGCTGTATCAAAGACGGTTACTGATGGTTGCTCTTTTGAATTCGCGCAAAAGGCCTGATATTTCTGGTGAAACCTGTAGCCACGTGTTACGGAACAACCCGAAGTAGCCGTCAATCAACTGAAAGAAGGTTGCACTCTATGTCGTGGAAGAAGATCGTTCTGCTTTGCCTGCCGACGCTTCTGGTGCTCGCCTGTGGATCAGAATCGGACGAGCCTTTCACCATCGGCGCAATGGATGCCCTGACAGGGGTCGCCGAGTCCTATGGGAATCCTCTGCACCAAGCCAAGCTGCTGGCTGTGGAGGAGATCAACGCGGCAGGAGGAATCAACGGCCGTGAGTTGAAGCTCATCGTCGAGGACTCCAAGTGCGGGGCCCAGGACGCCATCACGGCCTACAACAAGCTGACCGACGTTGACGGCGTCAAGATCATCCTGGGCACGACGTGCAGCGGCTCAATGCTCGGCGCCGCGCCGCTCGCCGAAAAGGATGGCGTGGTGATGCTCTCGGCGTCCGCCACCAGTCCTGACATCGCCACGGCGGGGGACTACATCTTCCGCACGGCCATCAACGACCAACAACTCGGCGTCGACATGGGCAACACGATGTGGGTGGACGGAAGGCGCAGCATCGCCACCATCACGGAGTCAACGGACTACGCCGAGGGCACTCGTCGCACCGCGGTCGCGCGGTTCGAGGAACTGGGAGGCTCTGTCGTGGCGGCGGAAGGCTACTCCTCCGACGTTATCGACTTTCGCAGCCAGCTGACCAAGCTGTTCGACGGTAACCCGGACGCGCTCCTGTTGGCCGCGCAGGGTGAGGCCTCCGGCGGCACGATCATCAAGCAGGCCCGCGAGCTGGGCTACGACGGGCCGATCTATTCCGAGATCGTGCCCACGGCTCCCGAAGCGCTCGGCATCGCCGGTGACGCCGCCGCAGGCATGAAGGCCATTATCCCCAACCCGGATCTTGCCAGCCCCGCCGGTAAAAATTTCTTGTCAAAGTTCAAGGAGCGCTACGGAGAGGTTGCTTCGCTGCCGTGGTTCCAGGGGTCGGCATATGACGACGTGTATATCGCCGCTGAATGTCTGAAGCAGACCGACGACGACCAGGACGCCGACGGGTTCCGGGACTGTCTGAACGGCCTGACTTACACCGGGGCGATTGGCGACAACTACAGCTTCGACGAGAACGGGGATGTTGTTGGGCTGTCCAACGTGGTCGTCGAGGTCCTGCCGACGGCGGAGCGTACGGACGATAACCTGGGCTATCGCGTGCTGGGCCCTGCTCCCACGCCGTAGGGATTTGAGCGGGCCTTGATTGGCGGGGCGTAACCCTGTTTGGTAGAAGAGGGTCTCAGCACGTCAATCCAGATCGTTCACCCTGAGCTTGTCGGACCACGAAACACCCTTCGACAAGCTCAGGGTGAACGGAGACCGTATTTGGCCACGCCCGCCCGATGTAGAAGTCCGCGGCAG
>VXLM01000103.1 GCA_009841605.1 Dehalococcoidia bacterium | reverse complement strand
GCCTCGTCACGCGCCCCGTTCTCACCCTCTGGGGTAAATAAGTATATAATTCCCTATCAATACTATAACGTTGAGTCACTAGTGGCCTGTTTCTGAAGTTCATTGTATAAAGCGGATAGGTGTGTTCCAAGGAGTCACCCTCACCCTAGCCCTCTCCCATCAAGGGAGAGGGGATTTCCACGGGCTGATTTATTCGATGAATCTCTGACATAGGACACTAGCGAGGCGGCGCTCAGTGAATAGTCGCTCCTATTGCCGCCCGTAGATCGCGTCTATGAGCGCCTTCGTGTAGCCCATCGCGTGGGCGCGGGCGCGGTACTTGTCCGGGTCGTCGCCTGTCATCGTGGGGACATGGTCCTCGATGACCGGCCCGTCGAAGCCTACTTCCTTGTAGACCCTGACGGCCTCGGCCATGTCCACGTAGCCCTCGTCGATGAAGGACTCCGAGAACTTCGGGAACCGCCCGGTGACGTTGCGGAAGTGGACATACACGATCCTGTTGCGTCCGCCGAAGTAGCGGATGGCCTCGTGCAGGTCGCCCTGCTGTACGGCCATCGAACCCTGGCAGAAGTCCAGGGCGTTGTACTCGCTGTCGACGATCTGGGTCAGCCGCTTGAGGCCGTCGAAGCTGTTGAGGATGCGCGCCACGCCGCCAATCGACTGCGCGGGTGGGTCGTCCGGGTGGACGGCCATGCGCACGCCCGCTTCCTCGGCGACGGGGACCACGGCTTTCAAGAAGTACTCGAGGTTGTCCCACATCTGCTCGGCGGACACGTCGCCGTAGTCGCCGAATGGGTGGTCCTTGATGAGGTCGTAGTTGAAGGCCGTCTGCTTGGCTCCGCCACGTCCGGGCGCGCTCTGGGAGGTGCGAACGCCGTAGCCCGTCACCGTGGGTGGACGGAAGTTGTAGCCAATCGCAGGTATGCCCGCGGCCCCCATGTTGCGGAGGCTCTTACAGAAGTTATCGATCTGCTCGTCTCGTCCGGGCAGGCCCAGCTTGATCTTGTCCGTCCAGTCCCATGGCATGTTTTCGATGGCGAACAGCCGGAGGCCAGCGCTCTCGACACGCTGTCTGAACACGACGAGCTCCAGGAACTCGAAGTAGCCGTTGTTCGACGGCATACAGGCGTCCCCGCCGATGGCGTCGGTGGCACCGAGCTGCGCGCCGAACGTCAGCTGTTCGTCGTCGACGCTGCCGCGGATGTCAAGTCCGAGTCGCATGTGGTGGTAGGTGCTCCTAGGAATTGGTGACCCAGTGATGCAGTCGGGAGTATATCAGACGCATGGCGAGGTTCCGCCGAGTTGTAGGAAGACAGGGAATCCGTCCACTCGACTTAATACTGGTCCCATATGATTTTGGCAACGCACTCAAAACACCCTCACCCTAGCCCTCTCCCACGACGGGAGAGGGGATACGCGCCTCTCTATTCGACTGTCATATTCAAATTGAAATGGTACTAGAGAGTCGATGCGTACTCGGCGTATAGGTCTCCCCACTCGTTGATGCTAAGGGTCTGAGCTCGCCGTGTTGGTGCTATCCCAGCAGCTTGGAGCATCATCATCACCTCGTCGGAGCTAGAGTCAAGGCCGTTCTTGAGGCTGTTGTGGATCTGCTTGCGGGGCGCGCTGAATCCGGCTCTCACCAGGGTGAAGAACTTCTCAGCGCCGTCGAACTTCACGGCAGGCTCGGCATAGGTGTCGATTCGTACGACTGCGGACGTGACGTTCGGGGAAGGACGGAAAGCCTTTGGTGGGACGGACGTAACGATGCGGGCCTTGCCGTACACCTGCGTGGCGACGGAAAGGATGCCCATCTTGCCGGGGCCGGCGGCCATCTCCAGTCCCACTTCCTTCTGCACCATGACCACCAGCGTCGTCGGCTTGTGAGTCACCTCCAGGAAACGGCGGACGATGGGCGTCGCGGCGTAGTAGGGGAGATTGGCGACGACCTTGTATACGGTCGCCGTTCCCACAAGGGAGTCGATATCGACGGTGCGCGCGTCGCCGTGCATTATCTCGACATTGTTCGAGTCGGCGAACGTCTCCTGAAGCCGTGGTATGAGACCGTCGTCCAACTCAACGGCCACCAACCGGCCTGCGCGTTCCACCAAGGCCTTTGTGAGGAACCCTCGGCCTGGGCCTACTTCCAGGATGGTGTCGGTCGGCGAGATGTCCGCCGCCTCGACGATCTTGGTGCGGACTCGGCCGTCGACGAGAAAGTTTTGGCCGAGGGACTTTTTAGCTCTAGTGCCAGGTCCATATGATTTTGGCAGCTTACTCAAAACACCCTCACCCTAGCCCTCTCCCACGACGGGAGAGGGGATACGCGCCCGTCCGTTCGACTGTCATATTCAAATGGGAACGGTACTCGGAGGACGTGAGGAGGCTAAGGGCGTCTCGCCCGATCCCGCAGCGTTCGGTGTGAGGGTTTGGTCGCGCACCTTCCTTCGATCTCCACCCGGGACATGACGCCTGGAGCAGGCTCAAGCCAGGCACTCCCACGGCGCCCGGAACATCACTGCTTACCGCTGCTTCCTTCCGGACCTGACGGGGTTCACAGGCATCCGCCGCGTGGGACCCGGCTCTCAACACCCCCTGCCAGGGACAGAGGCCACGAGCTTCGACCTCGGGGAGGATTTCAGCCCCGCTATGGCGGATTGCGGGTTTCAAGGCTCCGCCAATGCCCCGCCTAGCACGACCTATGTACTATGGTATCCCATGAGTGAGGCGCGACGCTAGCGGTTCGGAATCACGCATATCTTGAAACTCCGTCCCATGCCTTGACTGTACTTGCCGACCCTCCTTATCATGGCCGCCATCTCTCTAGGACTAGTCGTTGAGCTTTGAAGACCTAATTCGCGCGGATTTGAAACATCACTCGCTCCCCTGTAAGGTGTTGCCATGACTAATCTGAGCACGGTGGAAGTACCCTCATCGCCAGTCGTCCCAACTGAAGGCATCCCTCCGGAAATCATAAGCAAGGTTGAAGCCGCGCTGCCCGGGGAGATCATCAGCGATACTTATCCTTATCCGACCAAGCTGTCAACGAGGAAGTACGAGTCCGACAAGGCCAAGCTGCAGATCGAGCTGCTCAAGATGCAGAAGTGGGTCAAGGAGGCCGGCCAGCGCATCGTGCTGATATTCGAGGGACGGGACGCCGCCGGCAAGGGCGGGACGATCCAGCGCTTCATGGAGCATCTCAATCCCAGAGGAGCAATCCTGGTCGCGCTTCCGGCACCCTCCGACCGTGAGCGAGGGCAGTGGTACTTTCAACGTTATGTCGAGCACCTTCCCACCAAGGGGGAGATGGTGTTCTTTGACCGCTCCTGGTACAACAGGGCCGTGGTCGAGCCGGTGATGGGATTCTGCACACCGGCGGAGACCCTACGCTTCCTCAGAGACACCGTCATGTTCGAGGAAATGCTCATAAACGAAGGCATTCAGATATTCAAGTTCTGGTTCTCCGTGAGCCGGGAAGAGCAGCTCAGACGGGTAATGTCCCGCGCCAAAGATGAACTCAAGCAGTGGAAGGTGAGCGACGTTGATGTTCGGTCGCTGCCTCGGTGGGACTCTTATACCGAGGCGAAGAAGGCGATGTTCGCTGCCACCGATACGAAAGCCTCGCCCTGGGTCGTCGTAAAGTCGGACGACAAGAAGCGCGCCCGCCTAGCCTGCATGCGCTACGTACTGCGCAGCGTTGGATCCGAAAACGATGTGGAGAGTAGGGTTGCCAAGCCTGACCCGAAGCTGATTGGTCCCGCGGAGAAGCTCTACGCCAAAGGCGAGATCTGGTAAGTAGCGACACGCAAAAATCGCTGCGAATGTTGTCCGGAAACCCCATTCTCTGGACCCTGAGAGAGTGAAGCATGCCCAATAGCTCAGCGGATGTGGTCGTCATTGGCGGCGGCGTCAACGGCACGAGCATAGCCATGCACCTGGCCCGAATGGGAGCCGGGAAAGTCGTTTTGGTCGAAAGGGGCCACCTAGCCGGTGGGGCGACCGGACGTTCCGGCTCCATGGTACGGGAACACTATCTGCACCCGACGCTGGTCAAGATGGCGATGGAGGCCAGCCAAGTCTTCCACAATTTCGCTGACGTAGTTGGCGGCGACTCGAGGTTCCAAAAGACGGGCAGGTTGCTGCTCTTTGGTGAGAAGGACGAGCCTGCCGCGAGGGCGAACGTCGAGATGAATCGCGAGTTGGGAGTCAATATCCATACGCTGATGTCCACTGAGGTCTCGGAGATGGTGCCGCAGCTTATGACAGACGGAATTGTCCTGGGAGTGTACGAGCCTGACGCCGGTCACGCCGACCCCATGGCAACCACATACGCATTCGCGGCGCATGCAGAGAAGCGAGGCGCTGAAATTCGGACAGGGTGTGCGGTTGAGAGTATCAAGATCGCCGGAGGGCGCGTCGTTGGGGTGCAGACCGAGGAAGGGCTGATTGAGACGAACACGGTGGTAGCGGCGACGGGGCCGTGGAGCAACAAGCTGGCAGTACCACTCGGTGAACCGCTTCCGATTACGCCGATCCGTGTACAGATGGTACACATGCGCCGTCCGCCGTCGCTGGAGGAGTTCACCACCATCGTGATCGACTACACGACCGGCATGTACGTTCGGATGAACGCGGGGTTCAAGAGCCTGGTGGGTGGGGAATCGAAGAAGGACTTGGGTGAGGTGGTGAACCCGGACGGTTACGGCCTGAATGCCGATCACGACACGATCGAGAGATACTGGGACCGGGCGAAGTCGCGCATTCCTGAATTTGCTGCTGCAACCCCCATGGGTGGGTACGGTTCCATCTACGACATGGCTCCGGACGGCAACCCGATTCTGGATAGGTCGCAGGCAGTCGATGGGCTGTACTGGGCGGTGGGATTCAGCGGACACGGCTTCAAGCTGTCCCCGGTAGTCGGCAGGATGGTGGCGGAGTTCGTCCTGCACGGCGAAAGCAAAGACCACCCGATCCGTGATTTTCGCGCAAGCCGCTTCGCGGAGGGCGAGCCCCTGGAAGCCGAGCATCCCTACGAGGGTATGGGGCATCAGTGAGGGGGCGCGGTCTCTGGACTCATTCCTGACCGGTGACCCTGCTCCAACGCAGCATCTGTGTCTCGCTCTTGACAACGACGGCCCGGATACGTTGAGATTGTGACTGCTCGTTTTCCACTTCTACTGTCCAAGAATGGCCATAGTTTTTCGTGTCGATTGGAGATCGGGCGACCACATAATGGGGAGTATGGCAAATCATATGACTAAGCGAATCATGTTCATGGGCGCGGGAGCAATCGGCGGCACGCTCGCGGGTTATCTTTCACGGGCTGGGCGGGACGTAACCGTTGTCGACTCATGGCCCGCCCACATTGAGAAGATCAAGTCAGACGGCCTGACCGTCACGACGATGGAGGGCACGTTCACGGCGAAGCCCGAGGCATTGCACATCGGGGAATTGTCGGCGACGACCAATCGGTACGACGTGATCTTCGTCTCGGTCAAGTCCTACGACACGGCGTGGGTGACGACGCTCGTGGAGCCGCACCTGGCGCCGGGCGGGGTGATCGTCTCGGCGCAGAACGGCATCAACGAGGACATCATCGCCGGAATCGTGGGGTGGGACCGCGTTATCGGGTGCATAGTCACCATCGGCGCGACCACTGTCGGGCCGGGTCACGTCGAACGCACGAGCAAAGAGAGGGGAAGGCGTTCCTTCGCGTTGGGCGACCCGACGAACGCGAACTCCCTGCGCCTGGAGATGCTGTGCGAGATCCTCGAAGACTGCGGAGAGACTTCGATCACGACCAACCTGTTGGGTGAACGCTGGGCTAAGATCGTCACGAACAGCATGGCGAACTCCGTATGCGGCATAACAGGACAGTCCTCTGCGGGGATGAGGCTGAATCCTGTGACACTCGATCTCTCCATGCTGCTCGCTTCCGAAGTCGTGGCGGTCGGGACGGCGCACGGGGTGGCAATCGAGAATATTGGCCGTGTACCCGCCCAGGACTTCGTCACGGCGCGCACCGATCCGGCAGTACGAGCGGAAGTCGCCCGCAAGTTGGCCGAGGACGCGCACAAGATCGGCACCGGCCGGCCATCACTGGCGCAAGACATCGCCAAGGGACGGCGGACGGAGATCGACTACCTCAACGGCTACGTCATCCGAAAGGGCAAAGAGGCGGGCGTCCGAACGACCTTCAACGAGGCGATAGTAGAACTCACGAACAAGGTGGAGTCGGGGTTGCTGGAACCCATGGTGGACAACATCTGGCTGGTGATGGACTATCCGCCGGAATAGGGTAGTCGACACTGGGAGACAGAACGTGAGCGTATACAAGGAAGCCAGGGACAAGGGCTGCGAATACCTGCTTCGTCAGCTCCATGAGGATGGCAGTTTCGGTGACGGAACGGTTGGTGACTACTACAAGGTCCCGGCTGCGTTCCAAGTTTGCGGGGAGACCAACGCCGCGAATCGCCTGTGCAACTGGATACGCAAGAACGGCATGGGCCCTGGCGGCGACTTCGGGCCACGCACGGATTTCACGTCCGACTATTTCTACGCCTACTTCAACATCTGGGTGATCCTTGGCGCTCAACGACTTGGGCAGTTCGACATCGCCCAACGCGGCATGGATTTCCTCATGGACTTCTACGATGAGGACAGCGGCGGCTTCTATTCGAGCCGCACCGAGCGGGGTCCAGCAACCAAGCAGGACCTATGGGTCGTCAGCGGCTGCGGTCAGGCTGCTTTGTATGCGAGCCGTCTTGATGTCGCGAGGGGTGTGGGAAGGTGGATGCAACGGATGATGGACGAGCAGCCCAACTACCCGGAGGTCATGTACACGGTCATGACGCCGGGCGGCGGTCTCGTTACCGAGGTGGATCCGGCAGACCCCATCCGGTATGTCCTCGTGAACGCCGAGGAGGGTGATCAGTACTTCTTCCATCCCGGAATCGCGGGCGGTTTTCTCGCGCGGCTCTACCAGTCCACCGGCGAGACGCAGTGGCTGGAGCTCGCTAAGCGTTACATGCTGTTCGCCGAGACCGCGACCGACAATCTCTTAAGGCTCCTCCGCGCCGGGAAGGTCGCTTGGGCGGCGTCAGTGCTGTACACCCTCACCTCTGAGCAGAAGTACCGGGACTTGGCGGTCAAGATTGGGAACAACATCGTCGATCAGCAATCCCCAGATGGATCGTGGTCGTCGGTCGGGACGGAAGGCCCCAGCAATGACGCCACGGCAGAGATGGTCGTCTGGCTTGACGAGGTCTATCAGGCGTTGGGGTAGGGCCTTTAGGCCGCGATGCTGCTCAGCGCCTCTTCCATCGATTGGACTATTTGACGGTACTCGTCGCGCACCGCCTTGCTAGTGAGCACGGTCGGCCTCGATACGTCGCGGTAGTCGGCCCTCATCTCGGTCCTGCCGAGGAATGAGAGGTCGAGTTCACTCGCCAGTTCCTCGCCGGCGCCCGCTCCGAAGATGTCGCCCGAGAAATTCTCGACGACACCCAGAACGTCAACGCGCATCGTCTTTATCATGTTGATGGAGCGAGTGGCGTCGATCTTTGCCAACTCCTGCGGTGTGGTGACGACTACGAAGCCGTCTATGGTCAGGGCCTGCATGATCGTGAGGGGAGCATCCGAGGTCCCGGGCGGGAGGTCCATGATGAGGTAGTCGAGCGTACCCCAGATGGTCGTTTGAAGAATCTGGTTGATGGCGTTGTGGATCATGGGACCGCGCCAGATGGTGGCTTCATTCTCATTCTGCTGGAAGAAGCCCATCGACATGACGCTCACACCGAACTGCTCCGGCGGGATCATCCGGTTGGTCTCGCCGACCGTCGGAGGCTCCGCTACCCGCATGGCGCGGAGCACGTTCGGGCAGTCGATGTCAACGTCGAGGATGCCGACCTTTGCGCCCTGCTGAGCGAGGGTGACGGCGAGATTCACGGCGACCGTGGTCTTACCGACGCCGCCCTTGCCGCTGTAGACGCCTATCTTGTGCTTGATCTCGGACAGGCTATCGGCAATGGCCTTCTTCTGCTCGAACTGGCGCTTCATCGCCTCGATGCGGGCGCGCGCCTGGGCGGCCTGGTTGGCGTCGGGCGGACCGCCGCCGTGACTGTGCCCTTGATGGGGTTGAGCCATATGGAAAGTCTCCCGTCTCTGACAGTCGTAGAGACGCCGTGAATGGCGTCTCTACAGATTAAGTCTACCGGTTCGTTTGATCGTGGAAGATGTCAGTCGAGTCCAAGCTGGAGCTTGCCGTCCTCGGTGATGAGGTCGGGGCTCCAGGGCGGTTCGAATACCATTTCGACGTTCACGTCCTCGACCGCGTCGATCTCGGCGATGCGCCACTCAGCTTGCTGGGCGATGTACGGCCCCATGCCACAGCCGGGGAAGGTGAGAGTCATCTTCACGTCAACATTGCCGCCGTCCTGCACCTCGCAGTCGTATATCAGGCCGAGGTCGACGACGTTGATGGGGATCTCCGGGTCGTACACGTCCTTCAGGGCCTCTATTATTTCTTCTTTGGTAACCGTCGCAGCCGCTTCGGGCATCGTCATTCTCCTCACCGCCTCAATGGGCGTATCAAGTCCATTGTAGTTTGACGCCGATATGCCGTCAAACTATATGCAGTTCCGGTCAGTTCCTTTTTTCTATCTGTACGGCGTCGTCTGCGATGACTTTTCGCAGGTCGATGATCTGGTCGCGGAGTAGGGCGGCCTTCTCAAATTCGAGGTTGTGGGCCGCCTCCTTCATCTGCTTCTCGAGGTCCTTGACTAGTCGTGTGAGGTCGTCCTTCGGAATGTCCCCTTGGGCGGCATAGGGCGTCTTCGTCTCTGCTATTGCCCGGACACGCTCGGTTATGTCGTGGATGGTCTTCTGAATGCCCTGAGGGGTGATTCCGTGCTGTTGGTTGTACGCCTCCTGCATGTCCCTGCGGCGGGCGGTCTCGTCGATGGCCTGTCGCATGGAGTCGGTGATGATGTCGGCGTACATGATGACGCTGCCGTCGATGTGACGAGCGGCGCGGCCAATTGTCTGGATCAGCGCCGTCTTTGAACGAAGGTATCCCTCCTTGTCGGCATCGAGGATGGCTACGAGGCTCACTTCCGGCAGGTCGAGTCCCTCGCGAAGGAGGTTGATGCCCACGATGACGTCGTAGACGCCCAGTCGGAGGTCGCGAAGTATCTCGCTCCGTTCGAGCGTGTCGACCTCGGAGTGGATGTAGTGCGTTCGGATGCCGGTCTCCTTCAGGTAGTCGGCGAGTTCCTCAGCCATGCGCTTGGTTAACGTCGTGACGAGGCACCGCTGGCCTCGCTCCGTTCGGACGCGAATCTGGTGGAGAAGGTCGTCGATCTGTCCGGTGGTGGGCTTGACCTCGACTATCGGGTCGGTCAGCCCCGTCGGACGGAGCACCTGCTCGACCATCTGCTGCGAGTGCTCGTACTCGTAGGGGCCCGGTGTCGCGGAGACATACATGACCTGATTGATGCGCTCTTCGAACTCGCCGAAGTTGAGGGGTCGGTTGTCCAATGCGGAGGGCAGCCGGAAGCCGTACTCGACCAACACTTCCTTGCGCGATCTATCGCCACCGTACATCGCGCGCACCTGCGGCAGCGTCATGTGAGACTCGTCGACGAACAGCAGGAAGTCTTCAGGGAAGTAGTCGAGGAGGGTGTACGGGGTGCTTCCCGCCTCGCGCTGGGCGAGGTGACGCGAGTAGTTCTCGACACCGGCGCAGTACCCCGTCTCCCGCATCATCTCAACGTCATAGTTGGTGCGCGACTCCAGCCGCTGGGCCTCCAAGAGCTTGCCTGCGTTCTTTAGAAAGGCTAACTGATCCCGTAGCTCGGCCTCGATGTCGTCAATCGCCTGCTTGAGCTTCTCTTCGGAGGTCACGAAGTGCTTGGCGGGGTATATTTCGATCTCGTCGCGCTCGGCCAGGAGCTCCCCGGTCAGGGGATCGACCTGCACGATGCGGTCGATCTCATCCCCCCAGAACTCGATGCGGATACCGACCTCGTTCTCGTACGCGGGGAGGATCTCGATGGTGTCGCCCTGGGCGCGGAAGCGGCCACGCCCGAGGTCGAAGTCGTTGCGGTCGTACTGCATGTCGACAAGCTGCCGCATGAGCCGCTGGCGGCTGCGTATCTCCCCTTTGCGGACGGAAGCGACGAAGTTCTGGTACTCCTCCGGAGAGCCGAGACCGAAGATGCAAGATACGGAGGCGACTATGAGCACGTCGCGCCGAGTCAGGAGCGCCCTTGTTGCGGCGTGACGCAGCTTGTCAAGCTGCTCGTTGATGTCGGCGTCCTTCTCTATGTAGGTGTCGGTGCGGGGAACGTAGGCCTCCGGCTGGTAGTAGTCGTAGTAGCTCACGAAGTACTCGACGGCGTTCTGAGGGAAGAACTCCTTGAACTCGGTCGCAAGCTGGGCGGCAAGGGTCTTGTTGTGGGCGAGCACGAGGGTAGGGCGCTGGAGCCGCTCGACGATGCACGCCATCGTGAAGGTCTTGCCGCTGCCGGTCACGCCCATGAGGGACTGGTGGTGCAGACCGTTCTCTGCCCCTCTTACCAAGCGGTCGATGGCGTCGGGCTGGTCGCCTGTGGGCCTGAAGTCCGAAACGATCTTGAAGTCGGGCACGGGCCTTTCCTCGATTGCCTGTGGCTATTCGGGGGTAAGGAGTAACTAAGGCTACGTCACCAATCTTATCCGATTCGGACGGTCTACATCAAAGAATGCCCTGTTCGGACGACGCAGTCACATGGGTAGGGACCCTTTGATGGGGGAGGCGCTTCGTTGTTTCAGGGGGTTGAGGCTTCAGAGTGGCACAGGTGGCAACTCGATTGTCACCGTTTTGTCACTGCGCCAAGCGTATCGCAGACCTCTGTGCAGGTATGTTTTCCTCTAATTTGTGTGAGGGCGCACCGGCATTATCGGGCGGCGCTCCTAAAAACCTTTGCTGTAGATGTGCCACTTTGTGCCACTCTTCTCGGTTCTCCGTCGAATTGTCGGTATGATGCCCTCACGCCAACCCTGTATCGAGTATGGGGTAGGCTCTTTCCCTCGAACGGGAGAGGGGGAATGGCGCTCTATCGGCCAGTCGCGATGTGGAGGGCGCAGAGTCGCAGGACTCGGAACAGCCTCCGGGATCCCCAGCAATACGCTGACACTTCCCGACATGATCGGCAATCACGCGGAGGGGATGCCTGACGGAATGATCTGTAAGCATAGAGCAATGATAGAACTTTCGTTCTCGCATGTCAAGATGGGGTCGGAGGAGAGAGCAGGGCAATCGCATTTTGCAGAGAACCTGCCTTGGGAGAGCCTCCCAACCCCCGCCTGGACGCCGGCCTTCGCCGGAGTGACGGTCGTCTATGGTCGGATTGCGGTTGCCCTGGGCTTGGCGACCCAGACCATTTCCCCGCTGTCCTCATCGAATGGGGAGTAGTCGAAGTCGCCGTAGAGGTCGACGATCTCGAAACCGCATCGCTCAAGGAGGTGGAGTATCTCGACGCGGTGGGCGTACCGGATTTGGTAGTCGCGGTAGAACCTTTTTCCCACGATACCGGTTTCGTCGATCTCGTCTACTATGAGGCGGACAGAGAGGACTTGATTGAAGGTGTCCACTCTCGTCTGCTGCCAGACGACGGACGTGCGGCCGGTGTCGGGATCGGCGACGTCGCGCAGGTGAAAGGCGGCGTCCTCGTCCTCGACGAGCATCTGCGGATCGGGCACGAATATGTTGAATATGAGACGTCCATCCGATCCGAGGTGGTTTCTGATGGTCGTCAGGCAACGGATCTGGTCTTCCACGCTGAGCAGCGCGAGGAAACCGCGAAAGGGGATTATGACGAGGGAGAACGTTCGGCCCAGTGAAAACTCACGCATGTCTCCCATGCGGAGGTCCATGCTGCCATGCTCTGATTCGAGGAAGGCCGCTTTGCCTCTCGCTCTTTCGAGCATGGCGTCCGAGTTGTCCAGGCCGACGATATCGACACCGGACTGCGCGATGGGCAGGGTCACACGACCGGTTCCGCATCCGATTTCGAGGACCGGGCCGCCTGATCGGACAGCCTCCTGAACGTAGAAGGGGATGTCCTCGCGGACGTAGGCGTAGATCGAGTCGTAGACATCCGCCCAGCCGTCGTAGGAAGTCATAGTGGCCTACTGTCCCGCGAGATACTCAAGGGCGAGTCGAATCTTGTCCTCAAGCTCCAGCGGCTCGTCGCGCGGCAGGCTTGTTGCGGCTTCCATCACTTCGGACATGGTGTACCCCAACGCCGTTAGGGCTTCGGTAAGCTCGGCGTCCGGTCGCGCAGTGGGAGCTGCCGTCACTTCGATTTCGAGCTTGCCCTTTAGCTCCATGACGATTCTCTGGGCGATCCTCGTACCGACCCCGGATACGCCCTTGAATTCGGCGGGATCCTCAGTCGCCACGGCCATCGCGAGGGTTTCCGGCGCCATCCTTGACAGGATTGACAGGGCGACTCGCGGACCTACGCCGTTGACGCCGAGCAGGGCCTCGAAGGCTTGCCGACCGTCGGAACTGGGGAAGCCGTACAGGGTGAGGCTGTCCTCCTTGACCTGCAGCGACGTGAACAGCTTGACGCCGTCACCGACCTGGCCTACTTGATCGATCAGTGATGAGGGCACGTTCACGCGGAGTCCCACGCCGCCGACGGTGACCTCGACCCAATCGAGTCCAACGGTCGACAGCGTGCCGGAGAGGGAGGTGATCATCGGATCAGTCCAGGAAGACGAGGTCGGACGCTTGAGTGGCGTGGATGTGGCATAGGGCGACGGCAAGCGCGTCCGACTCGTCTGAAGATTCGAGCTCGTCGTGCTTGTCCAGCATCACGGAGACCATTTCGCGTACCTGCTCCTTCGAGCTTCCGCCGTAGTCGGTCACGGCCTGCTTGATCTGGCGCGGGGCGTATGTCGTGGTTGGCATTTGGCGCTGCGCCGCGACCAGCATCGCAATAGCCTGCGCGTGCCCAATCGCCATGGCTGCGCTGACGTTCTTGGCCGCGAACGGCTGCTCGATAGCCATCTCGTCGGGCGACCAGCGCGCCGCCACCTCGTTGAGACTCTCGTAGAGGTGTGCAAGCCTGTCGGGGAGATTCTTGCTCCTCTTGGGGCTAACTATGGTGGAGTACACGTGTCGTGTCTCGTCGCCGTAGTCGACGACGCCCACACCGAGATGGTAGGTTCCGGGATCGATTCCGAGCACTCGCACCGGGCCGCCTTTCATAACTGCGGGATTTCGGTCTGAGTCTGTCGAAGGGCGGTTCATGGTTCGACAAGCTCACCACGAACGATTTTCGCGGACTTTACAAACACCCTCTACGACTGCTGGCTGTACTCCGCGAGAACCTGGTCGGGGAAGTCGGCGTTCGAGAACACCCGCTGCACGTCGTCAAGCTCTTCCAACTGGTCGAGGAGTCGAAGCGTCCTTGCGGCTTCCTTCGATTCGAGGGAAACCGTGTTCTGCGGGACCATAGACAGTTCGGACGACCGGATCGAGGCTCCCGCTTCGTCCAGTGCTCCGCGTACGTCCTCAAGCGTTCCCGGCTCCGAGTAGAAACTGACGACGCCGTCATCGGTCTCGAAATCGAGAACCCCCGCGTCGATTGCGGCCAGGGCGAGGTCCTCGGCGTCATCGTCATCAGCCTCCGCAATCACGACACCTCTCTGGTCGAACTGCCAAGCGACGGCGCCGCTGCTCGCGAGGTTGCCGCCACCCTTGGAGAGCGTGGAGCGCACGTCGGACACGGTGCGATTCCTATTGTCGGTGAGCACCTCGACGAGGATACCGATACCCCCAGGGCCGTAGCCCTCATAGGTGGCCTCGACCATCTGCGCGCCGTCAGAACCTTCGCCTGACGCCCGTTTGATGGCCCTATCGATGGTGTCGCCGGGGAGATTCTGGTCCTTGGCGCGCTGCACGGCCATGCGGAGCTTGAAGTTGGCGTCGGGATCGGCGCCACCGTCCTTGACGGCGACGATGATTTCCTTCGTCAGCTTGGTGAACAGCTTGCCGCGTCGGGCGTCGTTAATGCCCTTCGCATGTTTGATCGTCGACCATTTCGAGTGACCGGACAATTTACCCCTCCTCCATCCGATCTCTTTGGGACGATTCTAGCATGGGAGTTAGTACCGGTCAAAAACCGACCTGGCTGCCTCGTGTCTAGTCGAGGTAGCCGTCCGGCAGGGATACCGTCATCACCCCTCGCTTGACATCCACTTCATTGATGTAATCCCGTGCGGCGGGAATCAGCACCTCTTTGCCTGCGCCCCGGACGATGTAAACGTCGTTCCCGCCCGAAGAGAGTATCTCCTCGATCCGTCCAAGATTTTCGCCGCTTGTCGTGCGAACAGCCATATCGATGATGTCAAAGTAGAAGAACGTTCCGTCGTCGAGGCCCGGAAGTTCGGAGGCGGGGACGGTCAGTGTCTTCCCGCGCAGCAGCTCCGCCGACGTTCTGTCGGGGACCCCATCGAGACCGACCACGTAGCCAACCTTGTGGCCGTGTACACGGAGGATGTCGCAGCGCGCATTGTCCAAGTAGACGGACGAGCCGGGGATGAATCTGTCAGGGTAGTCGCTGTGGGCTTGAACCTTGACATCGCCCCGGAGTCCCCATGCGCCGATGATGACTCCGACGACAACGTGATCGTCGGGAATTGCGGCGGGAGCCTTTGTGCGCTCTGATCGAGTCAATTGCCGCCCGGTAGGGAGCTTCGGCTATTCGATCTCGAGAACGGTGTGGACGTCTTGCTTGACCGCCGCCACACGGAGGAGTGAGCGGATCGATTGGGCCACGCGGCCGTCACGTCCGATGACCTTGCCCTTGTCTTCGGGCGCCACCTGCAGCCGGACGTAGACGCGGTCCCCGTCTCCCTCCTCGGTTACCCGGACCTCGTCGGGGTTGGACGCTATCGACTGGGCGATGTACTCGACAAGCGGCTTCATGCCTCTTCCTTGACCTTATCCAGTGTGCCCATTCGGCGGAGGATGCCTTCGACGGCCTCGGTCGGCTGCGCGCCGACCCGGAGCCACTTGAGGGCCTTCTCTTCGTCCATGACAACTTCGGGTGGGTCTTGTCGTGGATTATAGTGGCCCAAGTGGTCGACGAACTTGCCGTCCCGCGCTTCTCTGGAGTCCGCCACCACGACACGATACGCGGGCTGTTTCTTCGCGCCGACCCTTCTAAGTCTAATCTTTAGCATCTGTCACCATGCAGTTAGAATCTCTCAGTTCAGACAAAAATAGTATCGGCAGGATGAACACCTTGTCAACGGATTCCACGCGGCTATCGTTCGAATCCGGTTGAACGAGCTAGTGAATTGTGGTAGTATTTGCGATACGTTGGGGATTCGTCTAGTGGTAGGACGACAGACTCTGGATCTGTAAGCAGAGGTTCGAATCCTCTATCCCCAGCCAGGCCGATTTCACGTGGCGCATTCGTCTAGCGGCCTAGGACACCGCCCTCTCAAGGCGGAGATCACGGGTTCGAATCCCGTATGCGCTACCA
>VXLM01000015.1 GCA_009841605.1 Dehalococcoidia bacterium | reverse complement strand
GGTGAAGGCAGTGGCGTCGGTGTGCTGGTCGGCGTAGGTGTGTTTGTGGGTAGCGGTGTCGGAGTGGGTTCAGGATCGTCGCCGCACGCGGTGAGTAAGAGGGCGGCAAAGAGAAGGGCGCAGGCGAGGATAGTAATTCTCAAGGAGCGCGGGTCAGGCATGATAGTTGCTATTGAAGCATAGGTGGGGTCGGGTCGGAAAGAGAACGTGCCGGGAGACGGGGAATTAGCGCGGGAAGGTGCTTTCATGTATATTTGGCCCCAATAGGCGGCTTGCGCATCGCTAGTGTCCATTCTTTGCAGTTCATTGTACAAAGCGGAATGGAGAGTTCAGGGGAAGGAAATACCCTCACCCTAGCCCTCTCCCACGACGGGAGAGGGGATATTCGCGAGTTGACTTATTCAGCGGATTTCTGAGCTATGCCACCACAACACACTCTTCCTTAGGACACCCCGCATGGAGCTCATCGCGGACTTGCAGACTTCTGCCCGGCACGCCCAGGCGGCGATCTTCTCGCCGGACGGTGGGGAGCTCATCACGGTTGGGCAGGATCCAGAAGTGAAGGTGTGGACGATGCCGGGCTTCGAGTTGGTTCGGTCGATGGAAGGGCATGACAAGAGCGTCAACTGCGCGGCGTTCACGTCGGACGGCGGGACGCTGGTGACGGGATCGACGGACAGGACGGTGTGCGTTTGGGATTATCGTGAAGGGACGCTGCTTCGTACTCACAAGGGCCACACGAACACCGTCGCGGCGGTCAAGGTATCGCCGGACGGTCGGTGGGCGGCGTCGGCTTCCTACGACGGGTCGGTGCGGCTGTGGCCGTTGGAGGACGATGGGGAATCCGTCGTGCTCAAGGGTCACAAGCGGAACGTCATTTCGGTTGAGTTCGTCGACGGAGGAGCGGTGCTGGCTTCTGCGGGAATAGGCGGGGAGATTCTGCTGTGGGACGTTGAGAACGGTGAAATGATCGGGGCGTTGGAGGGGCATACGACGGCGGCAGGATCCCTGCAGCTTGATCCGAGCGGTGAAGGACTTTGGTCGCTCGGATACGACGGGAGGATACTCGTGCACTCGCTGACCAACCGATCGGTCGAGTGGGAGATCGAGGTTGCCGAGGAGCGGCCTTTTATGATGTGTCTTTCGTCGGACGGCAGTCGACTGGGCTTGACGTACTCCGGCGGGGCGGCGGTCTATTCGACTGAGCCGTACGAGCGAATCGGCGCGGCCACGACGAAGGTGAAGGGGATGTATGGGGTGGCGTTTTCCCCGGACGGCGGCCTACTTGCCGCGGCGTCGGCTGACGGGAAGGCTCGCGTATGGCGCGTTGGCGGATAGGGAGACCGAGCCGATCTTCCTAACACCGTCCCCGTGCAGCCGTTTTTATGAGTAAGAGCGTTGTCGATCTGCGCCTCGGGAGAACCGGTTGATTTCGCGAGTCTTGCATAACGCAGCCCTGTTCATGTTGGCGGTCTTGGCGCTTGCGCTGGTTGCGTGTGGCACGGACGCCGCGCCCGCACCGGTTCCGGCGGCTACGAGTACTGCAACGTTGCCAACAGCGACGCCGGAACCACCACCGACTCCGACGACTGTCCCGCCGAGTCCAACGACCGCTACGACCACGCAGGCGATCATTCCGACGGCAGTGCCGGAGGTAGCGCCTCTGGACGCGGAGGTCGAGCGGCTTGGGCAAGCCGCCATGGAAACGCTGACTTATCTGACCAACGATCTCAGCCCGCGAGCGAGCGGGACGGAGGAAGAGGAGGTTGCGGCAGAGTACCTGCGCGCCGAGTTCGCTGCACTGGGATACGAGGCGTCGATTCAGCCCTTCGAGGTGCGGTCGATCTCACCGTTCGGGCGGCTGTTGACGGTCGACGAGCCGCAAGAGATGGACATCCAGGCGTTCCCGATGTGGATGACTGCTGCCGGGGTCGTCACGGCGGAAGTCATTGACGTGGGCAAGGCACTTGCTGATGACATTCCGAGTGGGGGTCTTGCGGGCAAGATCGCGCTCATCGAGCGAGGGGAGATTTCGTTCGACGAGAAGGTCACGACGGTCTTCGAGGCTGGCGCGGTCGGCGCGGTCGTGTACAACAACGAGCCGGGGCCGTTCGTGGGAACGTTGGGTGAGGAGACTATTCCGTCAGTGGCGATTTCGCAGGAGGACGGCGGCACGCTCAAGGGGCTCGTGGGAAATGGACCCGTGACGGCGACTATCAGGCTTGAGTATACGGAGGAATCACGGAACGTGATCGCGGACAAGCCGGGGACGGCGGGCGACGGTCGGGTGGTCGTGCTCGGCGGGCACTACGACACCGTGCCGAACGTTCCGGGAGCGAACGACAACGGGTCAGGAATAGCTACGCTGCTGACTATCGCACGGGAGATCGCAGGCCGTGAATATCCGTTCACGGTGCGGTTCATCACGTTCGGAGCGGAAGAGCTGGGACTATACGGCAGCAATTACTACGTCGACCAGCTCTCAGACGAGGAGATCGACTCTACGGTGGCGATGCTGAACTTCGACGCGCTGGGGTCGGGGCCGAGGACGGCGACGCTGGGAACTTTGAGCCTACAGCGATTTGTGGAGGAACATGCCGAGGAGCGGGGCATCGACATCAGGATAAGCTACACGATGGACTGGGGCAGCAGCGATCACGCGGCATTCCACGAGGCAGGCATCGACCACATCTTCTTCCTCGGAGAGGATTTTTCGCGTATTCACACGCCGGATGACAAGCTTGAGTTTGTGCAGACCGAGCTACTCGGCGGGGCAGCATTCCTGGGGATGGCGCTGTTGGACATGCTAGCGGCGGATGAGGAGTAGCGGGGCTAGGGATATTCCGCGACTCCAATCAGTTCGGCGACCAGCTTGACGCATAGTTAATCGATGACTCATTGGTGAGTCGCGTCAGACCCGAGCCGTCGGGGTTCATCACGTATATGTTCCTGATGTCATCATCGTCGTCCGGGGCGGGATCGTCGCGGTTCGAGGTGAACGCGATGCTGCGCCCATCCGACGACCAGACCGGTCTAATGTCCCTCGCCGGGTTGTTGGTCAGGCGGGTCTGGTCTGAGCCGTCTGCGTTCATTATGTATATTTCAGAATTCCCGTCCCGGTGTGAATGGAACGCAATGCGTCGCCCGTCCGGCGACCAACTTGGGGACCAGTCATTCGCAGCGTCATTGGTTAGGTTTGCCTGGTCTGAACCGTCAGCGTTCATCACGTAGATCTCAGCGTTCTCATCGATTGTTGTGTGGAACGCGATGCGCTGGGAATCGGGCGACCAGCTTGGCATACCGTCCCACGCTAAGTTATCGGTCAGGCGCCTCTGATCTGAGCCGTCGGCGTTCATCACATGTATTTCCCAGTTTTCGTCCGTGTAGGACTGGAACGCAATGCGTCGTCCGTCGGGCGACCACCTCGGCAGTGAGTGCCATGCCGAGTCGTTGGTCAGACGGGTCTGGCCCGATCCGTCGGCGTTCATGACGTATATCTCCCAGATGGGGTGGTCGTCGTTGGGGTCAGGGTCGTCTCGGGGTGAAATGAACGCGATGCGCCGTCCGTCGGGAGACCAGTTCGGCCAGGAGTCGGCGGCCGGATCTTCGGTGAGGCGCGTTTGGTCTGAACCGTCGGCATTCATGACGTAAATGTTCCAGTTCCCGTCGCGATTGGAGTGGAACGCAATGAGGGGTGTGCCGGTGTCGGCTTCTTGGGCCGTCGGCTTAGTGTACGGTTGGATCGGTTCCAGCGACGCGGCGATCTCCGCGACCATCTCAAGCGAGTGGTCGCAATAGGACGATGTGCTGATCGTCAAGTTGAACCACACTCCCTGGGACTGGAAGTAGACATCGGTATACTCGTTGCGGGGCTGCGCCGAAAACTCCTGAGCGTAGATAGTGACGCCGTCGATTTCCACCGTGCCCCACTTCGCCGTGGCCCTGACCGTCTGACCGGACTCATCCGTGGTCGTGTAGGTTGTCTCGTCGCCGCGTTGAGCCTTTTGCACAACATCCGGGAACTGTCTGCGGAGGCCTGCCTGGTTCAGGCGGAACACGCAGTAGTTGTCCGACGTTCGTACGTAGTAGAGGCGGGCAGTCTTAGGTCCCATTGCTTCCTGGCGGGCCTGCATTTGACCGAACATCTCATAGCCGTCCGGCAGTTTGCTTGGCACGTACACGGGACCGAAGCCCGTTCCGAGCTCCTCAAGGACAGCTTGCGGATAGGGTCCTTGCTCCGCTTCGGTGAGTTCCTCCGGAACAAGCGAAGCCGCCATGGCCACGAGCTCGTCGACCGTCACCGAACCGAAGACGTTGAAGCTCACTACGCCGTATCCGATGTCCATGATGAGAGAACTGGCCTCATTCGGGTCGAACGCGGGGGCGCTTCCGCCGGCGGGCTGGCCCCTTCCGGCGGTTACGTAAGCCGTGCGGTCGCCGATCTGTATCGCCCTGTACATTGCGGGATTTAGCTGCCGAATCGCGCACAGCCCCTGCTCCATCGATACATGGTCCATAGGTCTTCGGAACGCGCGATACATAGTACCCGGAAACATTTGGTCCCTAACCTCCTGCTCCATGCCGTCCGGCAGCTTGGTCGGAACGAGCCAGGGGCCGGGCTGCTCGGGCGGCGTTGTTGGAGGAATGCACTGCGGGTGTGTTCCCGGAAGCGGTTCGTCGAATAGGTCTTCGAGCGTCCCTGTCGTGAACTGGATGAAGCCGTTTTCGCTGACCCATTTGTCTGCGGAAGTCGGAGTGGCGGTCTGGAGTGGTGGGGGGTCGACACCCCGGAATCGCAACGCTTCGGAGTTTACGGTCGGCAACACCCACTGCATCGCCAAGGCGGCCTGATCAGCTAGAAAGTGGGGTGTGGGATCGGGGATGGTGGAATTGGGCGGATGGCCAGCTGCTCCCACATAGTGGAGATTAAACAGTCCTCTCTGAAAGAAGCTCTCCGCGCTGTCGCGATCAGCTTCTGAGGAATTCTTGAACGTTGCGAGGTCGTCTCCAGTCAACGTTTCCTCAAGTGATGGCATCTCCAGTCCCGGCTGCGCCTTCAGCAGGAACAGCTCATAGAGTGTGAGGAAGGTGGCCACGTTCTTGATGTCGTCCTCCCCTGAAGAGGAAATGGTGTCCATGACGCTTTCGCGAAGTCGAGCCCCCAGCATGTCGAGTCGCGCGAGGGCCGTGTTCGTCAGGACGGTTTCGAGAGAAGGCCATGCGACCATGGGAGCCTCTACGGAGCGGGAAGTGTCCTTGTCGGGTTCTGAAGTGGAGGGCATTTCGGTGTCGAGAGGGGCTACGTAGTCCATAAACTCGCGCAGGGCCACACTACGGCTCAAGTCGGGTGGCTCGGTGTTCAGGACGAGGACGTAGTACGACACGAGCAAGTGGGCGTGATTGAGGATCTCGCCTTCGAGTTCGTCGAATCTCTCCGCGCGTTCCTCGCCTATGAACTCCGGAAGGGGAATGATCCAATCGTCACCCCACTGGTCGATTTTGTCCTTTACGGCGGACCGGACAAGGGAGGGAGGGAGGTTGTGCCAAGTGTATAGACCGAGAGCCTCTTGGTAAGCGGGAGGGAGCGTACGGTATTTGTCCAGCGTTTCGCCGGAGAGGATGGTCTCCATTTTGGCGTGCGCCGCCTCTCGTGACGGGATGGCACTGCCTTGGCTAATCGTTGGATCCTTGCTGACGCTCGGAGTCGGCGATGCTGTCGGCGCGGTGGGCGCAGGCGTAACCTCCAGTTGTGCCGCCGGCACTTGGCCGTGGCCGTTTGAGAGGACGAGGACCGCCAGTCCGAAGCCGAGGGCTGCGAACGTCGCGGCGATGAAGAAGATTCCGACTGCCGTCCAAGCGCGTGAGAGGCCGAGGGACAGAATGCCCGGTTTCGGGGTCGACATGCCGGATGCGGACGCTCGCGCGGCCTGCTCGATCTTGGGCCACAGGTCGTGGCCGTCGGGAACGGCGAATTGGGCGAAGTCGGACAGCCGTTCTCGGTTGAGATATTCGTTCATTGGCTGTGTACTCATGTCGCTCTTCTCCACATCCTCATCACTCGTCGAGATCGGTCGCTCGGAGGAGCCGCTTCAGTCGCGCTCTCGCGTCGTGGAGGTGACGCTTGACGGTGCCGCGCGTGCGCCCGGTCCGCTCGACCATCTCGGACTCGGACAGGTCGAGGAAGTACCGCATGACGACGGCGCCTCGCTGTGACGGCGTAAGCTCTGCCAGCGCGTCGCGGACGGCCCTTCGCTCCTCGTTCAGGGTTACGGCGTCCCCGGGGTCGGTTGAGTCCCCGGGGCTCCGGGCATCTTCCACGTGATCCATCGTTGTCGTCCGGTCGCGCCGTTGGACGGCCTTGATGGCGTCGTTTACTACGATCCGGTAGAACCATGGGCCGAACTGGGTCGGGTTGTACCGGTCGGCCCGTTCGAAGACTCGAAGGAACGCGGCGCTCACGACGTCTTCGGCCATGGCGAGGTCATGCGTGACGAGATAGGCGGCACGGAGTGACCTGGTCTGGTACCGCTCGACGAGCGCACCGAGGGCGGCGATGTCGCCCTCCCTCATCCGTTCCATTTCTCGTTGGTCGCTCATGGTCTCGGCCCTCGCACGTTCTGGAGCCTTCACCCTTAAGATCCGCGAGACGGCCTTAAGGTTGAGAACGATTTTCCGTGCATGGTCGTATGGTAGAGTAAGGTTACAGAATTAGGGATTTGCGGAGACCCTTCGACAGGCTCAGGGTGAACGGAATTCCTTGTGAAATCTGTTAGAACATCTGGCTTCGGAGGATGGGCGTCTATGTTCGAGTCTTTGACGGAAAAATTGAACGGAGTCTTCAACCGGCTTGGGAACCAGGGCCGGCTGACGGAGCGCGACGTTGACTCCGCGCTGCGGGAGATTCGCATGGCGCTGCTCGAAGCGGACGTCAACTTCCGGGTTGCGCGGTCGTTCGTCGGGAAGATCCGCGAGCGGGCGCTGTCGGAGGACGTGCTGCAGAGCCTGAGTCCGGGCCAGCAGGTCGTCAAGATCACGAACGAGGAGATGACGGCCATCCTCGACGGCGGGGAGAACAAAGTTGTGCCGGGGCCTGCGGCGCCGTCGGTCATCCTGATGATCGGGCTGAACGGTTCCGGCAAGACGACGACATCGGCCAAGCTGGCGCGGCATCTGAAGCAGGCGGGCCAGCTACCGGTGCTGGTGGCAGCAGACCTGAACCGTCCGGCGGCAATCGACCAACTCCAGACGTTGGGCAGGCAGATCGAGGTGGAGGTGTACGAGGAGGGAACGTCGAACCCCACGACTCAGGTGGCGCGGGAGGGTGTGAAGCGAGCTACAGATGTTGGCGCGACATGGGCAATTGTGGACACGGCGGGGCGGACGCAGATCGACGACGACCTGATGTCGGAGTTGGAAGAGGTGAAGGATGCCGTGTCACCGGTCGAGACGCTGCTGGTCGTGGACGCGATGACGGGTCAGGACGCGGTGAACGCGGCGAAGGAGTTCCACGAGCGGATAGGGGTGACGGGCCTCGTGCTCTCGAAGCTGGACGGCGACGCGCGAGGCGGCGCGGCACTCTCGATCGTGTCGGTCACGGGCGTGCCGATCAAATTCATCGCGACAGGCGAGGGAGTCGACGCGCTGGAGGAGTTTCATCCGGACCGGCTGGCGTCGCGCATCCTCGGCATGGGCGACATGCTGACTCTGATCGAGAAGACGCAGGAGGCGTATAACGAGGAAGAGGCAGCGGCGCTGGAACGCAAGATGCGGCAGGCCACCTTCGACCTGAACGACTTCCTCGAACAGCTCGAACAGGTGCGGAGGATGGGCGGGATCGGTCAGATACTCGACATGGTGCCGGGGATGCCCGGATTGAAGGGGAAGATGCCGTCGGAGGACCTAACGGAGAAGCAGTTGAAAAGAACGGAGGCCATCGTCTTTTCGATGACGCCGCAGGAGAGGGCGCGACCGGAGATCATCAACGGGCGGCGAAGGCGGCGAATCGCCCAGGGCAGCGGCACAACACCCCGGGACGTAAACCAGCTTCTAAATCAGTTCAAGCGGACGCGTAGGATGATGAGGCAGATGTCTTCGAAGAGGGGGATGCGCGACCTGATGCGGATGATGGGCTAGGGGAAAATGACTGAGGCCCCGCCGAAGCGAACTCCGGCGAGGCCTCGGGTTAGGGAAGTGTCACGATGAACACCTACCCGTGACACCCCCTACTGCTACTATCCAACGAAGCACCTCCTTTCTTCAGAGACCACGACCGTAGACTTTCTTCCACCACCCTGTCTCCTAAGGCCCATTATACCGATTGGCTGGGGGAAGTCAAAGCGGAGTTGGGGTCGCAAATGGGGCCTTTACTTTTTCGGAAGGTTACCGGATAGTCCGTTCGTGGTGAGCCTGTCGAACCATGATCGGACTGCCCTTCGACAAGCTCAGGGCGAACGTGGTTACCAGTGGCAAGACGGAAACCGTAAGGTTCTGCAGCAACGAGAGGGTGGAGGCGAGGGCGATGATACGAGGACTGGCAGGGGCCATCATCTGGACGGACGACTTGGAAAGGATGGTCGGCTTCTACCGGGACACACTTGGACTGACGCCGAACTCGGAGCGTCCGCACTTCGTTTCCTTCAAGTGGGGCGACGTCCGGCTGGGAATCGGGAGCCATTCCGGCGTCGAGGGAGCGTCGAGGGATCCGTACCGGGTGATGGTGAACCTCGACGTGGAGGACATTCACGCGACGCATGAGCGGCTGTTGGAAGCCGGGGTGGAGTTCCTCCGCCCGCCGGAGCGCGAGCACTGGGGTGGGTGGGTGTGCACCTTCGCCGACCCGGACGGGAATATTTTGCAGCTGCTCGAGCAGCCTAAGGGCGACTAGCCTGCCTGGTTCTTGGCGGCCTCCAGCGCGGTGACACCGATTTCGAAGATCATGTCGTCGAGGGTGAAGCCGACCATGACGTCGGCGGCCATCTGCCTGCCAGCCGCGCGGACTGCGTCGCGGACAGTCTTCTCGAATTCGAGAACCTTGGGGTGCTCGCCCTGGCCGGGCAATCCGAGCGACTGGGCGATGTCCTGCGCGCCGGACGTGAAGAAGTCGATGCCTTCCACAGAGAGGATGCCGTCAAGGTCGTCGAGGACGGCAACGTCTTCGAGTTGGGCGATGACGACGACGTTCTCGTTGAAGTGCTTCATGTACCCGGTCCGGAAGGTGTTCTGCCCGAAGTGACTGCCGCGCCCCGACCCGAAGCTGCGATGGCCGTCGGGAACGTAGCGACAGGCGTCGGCGAGGGCTTGCGCCTGCTCTTTTGTGTTGATGTGGGGGCCCATGATGCCCATGATGCCGCGGTCGAGGAAGCGGAGGATGGTCGAGTTGTGGATGTTGGGCACGCGCGCCATGGGAGTCAGGCCGGCGGCGTCGGCCGCCCGGGCCAATTCCTCGATGTCGGAGGTGGTGAATGGCCCGTGCTCGGAGTCGAACATGACGAAATCGAATCCGACGAGGCCCATCATCTCGACTATGGTGGCGGACGGGAACCTCATCGTGAACCCGACGGGTTTTTCACCGGCTGCTATCTTGGTGACGACGTTATTCGTGCGCATTGGGAACCTCGCATTTGGGGTGCGGGTATTGTAGGCGAGCGACGTCGCATGGACAACACGTGCTGGCTTCCGGAACGGTTGCTACGCCCCGATGCCAACCTTTGGCAGGGATGCCTTGACCGCGCCTAGCATGTCCTCGATCTCCTCAGGGGTGACATAGCCGAGATGGCCGATGCGGAACATTTTTCCCGTAAGCTCGCCGTATGCGCCAGCGAGGACCACGTCGTGGTCGTCGAGGACGACCTTGCGAAGGTCATCGGCGTTGACGCCGTCGGGCATTCGGACGGAGGTGACGGTGTTGGAAGCGACGCTCTCATCGGGGAAGACCTCGAGGCCGAGCTCGCGGATGCCCTCGCGGGTCATCTGCGCGATGTCGGCGTGGCGCTGCCAGACGTTCTCCACACCCTCGTCGATGATCTTGGTCAGAGCGTAATCGAGGGCGTAGATGGCGGAGAGGTTGGGCGTCCAGGGCGGCTGACCGATGTCGAAGTAGTCCTTGTAGGCGGCGAGGTCGAAGTAGAAGCGCGGCATGGTCGCTTTCTCGCTGGCCTCCCATGCGCGCTCGCTCATGCTGATGAAGGCGAGGCCGGGCGGGAGCATCCAGCCCTTCTGCGAGGCCGTCGCCACCACGTCGAGGTCCCAGTCGTCGGTCTCCAGAGGCAGGGAGCACACGCTGCTGATTCCGTCCACCAGGATGAGCTTGTCGAACTCGTTCTTGACCACCGAGGCGACCCGCTCGATGTCGTTGGTCACGCCGGTGTTGGTCTCGTTGTGGGTGACGAGAACGGCGGATATCTCCGGGTCGGCGTCAAGGACGCGCCGGAGCTCGTCAACATCGACGGCTGTGCCTTGCGGGAAATTCACCATCGTCACGTCGGCTCCGAAGATCTCAGCGATCTTGCCGAAGCGGTCACCAAAGGAGCCGATGGACGCGCACACTACCTTCTCGCCCGGCGAGAGCGTGTTGGCAACGGCAGCCTCCATAGCGCCGGTACCCGAAGATGTCAGGACGAACACGTCGTTCTCAGTGCGGAACACCTGCCGGAGCCCGTCCGTGACCCGGAAGAGCATGTCCTTGAAGCGCGGTCCCCGGTGGTTCATCATCTGGGTCGACATCTTGTCCAGGATGTCGTCGGGGACGGGTATTGGGCCCGGAATTCGCAGATTCGTCATTGGATCTCCTTATTGCGCTTGGTGCCTAGACGATTCTAGCACGGCGTGGCATTCTCAAGAATTTGCCTCGTCTGTGCCACGTCTCTGTCGATCTGCTCCAGCAGGGAATCGACCGAGTCGAATTTGACCTGATCGCGGAGCCGTCGAACGAACTCCAGCCGGAGCGTGCTGCCGTACAGGTTGCCGTCGAAGTCCAGGATGAAGGGCTCGATGGTACGGTCGCGACCGCCGAACGTGGGATTTGTCCCGATGCTGACGGCAGCCTTCATCTTGCGATCGTCCAGATGGGCATAGGCCGCGTAGATGCCGTCCCCGGGCGTGGCCATTTCGCTTGGAGGCGCGATGTTGGCTGTCGGGATACCAAGGCTGCCCCCTCGGCCCTCACCTGAGACTACCGGCCCCTCCATGGTGAATCGACGGCCCAGCAGGTGCGCGACTCGCTCCACATCGCCTTCGGCGAGGGCTGACCTTACCGTCGTGCTGCGGACGGCGTCGCCCTTATCGTCCTTCAGTCCGTCGACGACCTTCAGCGTGAAGCCCATTTCTTCGCCGAGTTCCGTCAGTCGCTCGATGGTGCCTTCACGTTTGCGGCCCATGGCGAAGTCGGGGCCTACGACCAAGCTCACCATGCGCAAGTTCTCTTGCAGGAGCGAGATGAACTCCCCAGCGGCCAGACTCGCGAGTGCCCGGTCGAAAGTGATCGGAACGGCAAGGTCGATCTTGGTCTGTCCCAGCAGATCGAGCCTGTCTTCAAACGACGTGAGGTACTGCGCCTGAAAGCTCGGGCTGAGCACGGCGGCCGGATGCTCTCGGAAGGTCACCACGCCGGCCAAGAGGCCCTTGGACGCGGCCTCGCCGACCAGTTGAGAGATGAGGTGGGTGTGTCCCCGATGGACGCCGTCGAAAACGCCGATGGTGAGGGCGGTGTCGCCCCGGACGGCAAAGGCCCCCAACTCGTCGCCGATCGACATTCAACACCTGTGTGGGACTGCTTGACGGCTCACCGCCGCACCAAAGAGCGATGCTAGCATGGGGGTGTGGGAGCGTCAAGAAAAGTGTGGGAACCATAGTGAGTTGAGGCACCCGATTCCTTCTCGCAAGGGGGAGCTATTGCATCACCGCAGAGGTCGCAGAGATCACAGAGAGGAATCTGGCGTGCTTCGTCCTATTGATGCGGCGTTTCCAACTATGGCAAACGTGCTTGAAGGCGAGGACTTTAGATTCCTCAATCCGCTTCGCTGCGGTTGGAATGACAAGTGCATGGGCGATTCAAAGATGCACGGTCGCTAACAGGCTGCGAAGGACGTCCTGCACATTTCTTCCCACGCCAGACTTCTCGTCGCTGTTATAATCTGTTGGCTGTCAGCCATCACAATCCCGGAGTTATGAATGCTCTCTATTGATTTCGATACTTATACACTGTCCAACGGTCTGGACGTTATCCTGCACCGCGACGAGTCGCTGCCGATGGTCGCCGTGAACCTGTGGTACCACGTCGGATCGAAAGACGAGGAGCCGGGCAGGACGGGGTTCGCGCACCTGTTCGAGCACATCATGTTCGAGGGATCGAAGAACCACAATAAGGACTTCTTCGAGCCGCTGGAGAAGGTCGGCGCGAACATAAACGGCTCCACGACCAATGACCGCACGAACTACTGGACGACGGCGCCGTCCAACAACCTCGAACTCATCCTTTGGTTGGAGTCCGACCGCATGGGGTTCCTACTGGAGGCCCTCGACCAGGAGCGGCTCGACCTGCAGCGCGACGTGGTGAAGAACGAGCGGCGGCAGAGCTACGAGAACCGTCCGTACGGGAAGGCGTACCTGGCGATGGAGACGGCGGTGTTTCCTGCTCCGCATCCGTACAATTGGCCGGTCATCGGTTCGCAGGAGGACCTGAACGCCGCCTCGCTCGACGACGTGCAAAACTTTTTCCGTACGTACTATGTGCCCTCAAACGCCAGTCTGAGCATCGCCGGGGACTTCGACCCGGACGAGGCCAGGAGACTCGTCGAGAGCTATTTCGGGGACATTCCTCCCGGTACGGCTATTGACCGGGTTGGCCGCATGAACTCAGGCTTGACCGGCGAGGTGCGCATGGACATGCGCGACAAGGTGCAGCTTCCCCGCCTGTCGCTCGTCTGGCCGACCGGCCCGATGTTCGACGACGACGAGGCTTCACTGGACATAATGGCGTCGATTCTGGGCGACGGCAAGAGCTCCCGCCTGCACAAGACGCTCGTATACGACAAACGAATTGCCCGGGACGTGACGGTGGCACATTACACGCGAGAGATCGCAGGAGAGTTCATCGTGCAGATCACGGCGAACCCCGGCCAGAGCCTCGAAGAGATCGAGCAGATCGTACACGAGCACCTTGAGGGAATTCACCGCGAGCCTCCAACCGAGCGAGAGGTCGGGACGGCCCTCAACCGGTTCGAGGTCGACAACGTGCGCGGACTGGAGAAGATCGGGGGCTTCGGGGGCAGGGCGGACCAGTTGAACCTGTACCATACGTTCACAGGCGACCCGAACCTCATCAACACCGACATCGAGCGGTATCGGGCCGTGACCGCCGAGGACGTAATTCGCGTAGCGACGCAGTCTCTCGGTCCAAACAGAGTCCGCATGACCGTTCTGCCGGAGGACGCCGTCGAGGCGGGAGCCGGCGCGGATATCGACCGGTCGACGATGCCGGTCAGCGCATCGCCGCGATCCTTCAGTCCGCCGGTACCCCGCCGCGCGAAACTGGACAACGGTCTCGACATTCTGTACGTCGAGGACTCCCGTCTGCCTGCCGTGTCTATGAGCCTCATTGTCGACGCGGGGGCGACAGGCGACCCACCCAACAGGCCGGGCCTTTCTCACCTTACAGCCGTCATGCTGCCTGAGGGCACGCCAACGATGACGAGCCAGGAGATCTCCGAGGAGATGGAGTTCATCGGCGCGCACCTGAGCAGCTCTGCCGGGTATGAGCAGGTGTCCGCATCCACGTCGGCGCTGACGCAGCATCGGGGCAGGGTGATGGAGATCCTCGCGGACGTTGTTACGCACGCGAACTTCCCGGAACACGAGCTGGAGCGGGTACGCAAGGAGCGACTGGTAGACCTTCGCCGCATAGCGGACGACCCCAATTTGATAGCTCAGCGGGCATTTCGGGCGCTTCTTCACGGCAAGGGAACGCCGTATGGAAGCCCACTGACGGGTACCGAGGATTCCGTTGGCTCGATCAAGCGTGACGAGATCGTCGAACAGTTCCAACGCACGTATGTCGCTGATGCCGCTACTCTTGTCGTGGTGGGAGACACTACCAGGGACGATGTCTTGAGCCTGGCCCAAGCGCGGTTTGGTCACTGGTCTGCCGGCGGTCAGTCCCAGGTTGCCAGCGCGCAACGCCGGAAATCTAATACTCCTGCACAGAACGCCACGACGATTTACCTTGCGGACAAGCCGGGTGCGGCGCAGTCGGTCATTCGTGCGGGCCATCTCACGATCGACCGGCATGACCCCGACTACTACGCGCTCAACCTGCTCAACTACCTGTTCGGGGGCCACTTCATGGCGCGCATGAACCAGAACCTCCGGCAGGACAAGGGCTACAGCTACGGTTTCCACTCCGCCGTGGATTGGTCCACGGGGCCGTCCATGCTCGCGGCGTGGGGATCCGTGCAGACGGCGGTCACGAAGGAGTCGGTGATCGAGGTGCTCAAGGAGTTCGAGGATATTCGCACAGGCCGCCCGGTCGATGATGAGGAGTTCACCGACGCCAAGAACGGTCTCCTCAAGGGGTTCCCAAGCCAGTTCGAGACGCAGACTGACCTTCTCTCTCAGCTAGGTCGGATCGTCATGTTCGGACTGCCGGATGATTACTATTCCGGTCTTGCCGCCCGGTACGAGGGTCTCACAGCCGACGAACTGCGCCGCGTCGCCATCGAGCGCGTGGACAATGAGCACCTGTCGCTTCTGGTCGTCGGAGACCGGACGGTGGTCGAGCCGGGCTTGGAGGAGTTGGGGCACCCCATCGTGCATGTAGACTACGAAGGGGTCTTGATCGACTGACTCACGCATCGAAATTAGCAGCAAAGGGAGGAATAGTAGATGACGCAGGGCTATGAGGACATTGCAGACCGGCTGCAGCGCTCCGGTCGTGGCTTGGGCGAGGAAGAGCGGAGGTTCGAGACGAAGCAGTTGGAAGCGCAGCCATTCGTGGGCATTCGGACGAATGCGACGATGGACAAGCTCCCGGAGATCATGGGGTCTCTCTTTGGGGAGGTGTACGGCTATATTCAGCAGAACGGACAGACTCCTACAGGCATGCCCTTCTCGCGCTATCACTCGATGGACGGCAACGCGGTCGACATGGAATGCGGGATGCCCGTAGCGTCACCTATGGAAGGCAAGGATCGGGTCCAAGCTGGGGAGCTGCCGGCAGGAACCGTGGCTGCGGTCACACACATGGGGTCGTATGAAGGCCTCTCGAAGACGTGGATGGCACTCACTGGGTGGATGGAGTCACAGGGCCTCCAACCGGCGGGCGCGCCCTGGGAGGTCTATGTTACCGATCCCGGCGCGGAGCCCGATCAGGCGAAGTGGCGGACGGATATTTTCTTCCCAGTAAGTTGATTGGATTGGAGTGGCGTTTCGAGGTCAGTCGAAGTCCCCAGGTGAACCTCGACTGCGGTGACGCTCGTTTCGGTCTTCGCGAGTTCGGGATATCCCAAATTGATGCTACGTTCGGTGTAGCTGTGAAGCTGGTATGAAGGCTTGCGTCCTTGTGATATAATGCTCCGCGACTCCGTAATCAGACGCAACCTCGTTCCGCTTCCGCGTTATCCCCAAGCTACATAGCCTCAGGACCGAATGTGACGCTTGCTACGATGAGGAGATTTCAGAACACAGGAGTGTCGCATGAACATCTATGTAGGCAACCTTTCCTTCGATGAATCGGATGAGACCTTAGAGGCCGCCTTCTCCCCCCACGGCGAAGTGCAGTCCGCCAGGGTCATAACTGACAGGTACTCGGGCCGTTCGCGCGGTTTCGGCTTCGTTGAGATGCCGAACCAGGACGAGGCCGAGGCTGCGATTGCAGCCCTTAATGGGACCGAGCTCAGTGGCCGGATGTTGACGGTCAATGAGTCCAGGCCACGCGAGGGCGGTCGTGGCGGCGGCGGTCGCGGCGGTGGT
>VXLM01000002.1 GCA_009841605.1 Dehalococcoidia bacterium | reverse complement strand
GCTCCATACTCGTTGGTGGAGCTTGACAACTTCGGGCGGGCGCTGGAGCTGGGCGGGATGTCGGGGATGATTAAGGTGGACCGTGAGAATCGCGGCTGGGTTGCACAACGCGCCGTCGGGTCGGGGTTCCAGAACGTGCTGTTTTCGGACGTGCATGACGCTGCGGAGGCCGAGGAGTGCGTGGCAATCGTGCGTGCGGAGTCGCCACAGACGGGCGGGCATTTCGGGTCGGCCGACCGCCGGTTTGCGAGCTACGGGCTGGAGAGCGGCTCGCCTGAGTACGTGCAGGCCCTGGAGGACTCAGTGGTGTCGCTGATGATTGAGAAGGACGAGGCGGTCAAGAACATCGACGAGATCATGGCTGTGCCGGGCGTGGACATGATCGTCTTTGGGGGCAACGACTACTCAATGAGCGTCGGCAGGCCGCGTGGAGTCAGTCCCAATGAGCTCAAAGAGGTGCGAGACCATATTTTTAAGGTTGCTCTCGCGAACGGCGTACAGCCAAGGGCGGAGATCGGCGAACCGGCACAGGCCGATGAGTACCTCGAAGTAGGTGTGACACACTTCGCCATCGGGACGGACATCTTCATGATCTACCAGTGGCTGAATGAGCGGGCAGGTGCCTTGCGGGAGATGTTGGCGTCGTAGGTCGCGAGGAGTGTCTTTCTCTGTCAGGGAGTCCTGGGAGGCGTTTAGGGTCATTAGGATTTGACTCCGACGTTTGGTCGCTTACCGGAATCTCTGGAATCCGGCCTTCGCCGGAATGACGGTCACTCGAAGGGAAAGCTGCCGTGAAAACGAGATGTGCTTCCGTTGCGTGGAACACCCCTTTTGGTGATACACGAGACCTGATGTCGTCGTAAGCTGACCTTGTGCAGGGTTCTTTTGCGGGTGGATTCGACGTAGACTGGGGCAATGGACTCCCCCTCCGACCCTGAATCGTCATCATCATCGGACGACTTACGTTCCACCTCTTCTACTCGGGCCGGTGATTCTTCACCCAGAACCGCATCTTCGTCTCGACGGCCAACCACCGCGAATCTGCCTGCGATCCTGCGTTCATTCGAGAATGGGCACTTCTTCCGGCTGTGGCTGGGCACGGTCTTCCTCATGGGTGCGACGCAGATGCAGATGCTCGTGCGTGGATACCTGACGTACGAGCTGACGGAGTCCGCGACGCTGGTGGGAATCGTGAGTTCGGCCGGGGCCGTGGCGGTGCTCGTGTTCGCTCTCTGGGGCGGCGCGATTGCTGACAGGGTTGAGCGCCGCCGCGTGATCCAGTTAGGTCAGGGCGTGAGCGTGGTCCTCGCGCTCATCGTTGGAGTGGCCGTCCTGTTCGATGTTATCGCGTGGTACCACCTGCTTATGGCGGGGATCGTGCAGGGGATGATGTGGTCATTTCTCGCCCCTGCCAGGCAAGCACTCGTGCCGCAGCTCGTGGGAACCCAGAACCTTGGGAACGCCATAGCGCTGACGGCCGCCGCGATGAGCGGGTCCGCCGCCGTCGCGCCGTCCATCGCCGGAGTACTGTACGGCAGAATTGGGCCGGAAGGGGTTTATTTCGTCATCGCCGGCATGTCCGCCGTTGCAGTGCTGCTTACGACCAGCATCCCTCGCACGCCCTTGGAGCGTGAGGGAAAGAAGCCACCTATGCTGGAGGACATCAAAGACGGAATTCAATACCTCCTGCGCAGCCCATTCATCATGACGCTGCTCCTGTTCGGACTGGGCATGACGATGATAGTGATGCCCTATCGGTTCCTGCTGCCGGTGTACGTCGTCGAGGTATACGGGCGAGGCTCGGAATCGCTGGGACTGCTTTTGAGCATCGTCGGGGTTGGATCGCTCGCAGGCTCGCTGTTCATCGCGTCGATCACCAGGTGGCACCGCGGCCTCCTGCTTCTGGGAGGAGGCTTCGCGGCGGGCTTGGCGCTGATCACGACCTCGGCGATCCCCATCTTCTTCGTGGCTGCGCCCTTCATGCTCATGCTCGGTCTCGGCGATTCGTCGAACCGGTCATTGAACCAGACCCTGGTCATGGAGAACATGGACGCAGAATATCGCGGGCGGATAATGAGTCTGTGGATGATGAAATTCGGATTGATGCCGCTCGGAATCCTTCCCATCAGCATAATTGCCGAGCAATTCGGAGCCCAAGCATCGTTCGCTTGCATGGGCGTGGCTATCATCATAATCACGCTGCTAATTCTGCTTTCGAGCAGACAACTTCGTACTATGCAATAGCCGTCCAAATTCGACGGATATGCTACAATCCGACGACGCACTTCCCTCACCAACGGTGACCGAAAGGACTGTCCATGCGGCCAATATCCGAGATAGCGGATTCCATAGAAATTCCGGCAGAACACGTTATTCCGTACGGCAATTACAAGGCCAAGATCCACGTCGACGCCATCAAGTCGGACTGCCGGAGGGGCAAGCTGATCCTGATGACCGGCATGACCCCTACACGGGCGGGCGAGGGCAAGACAACCACGACGGTCGGCCTTACCCAGGCAATGGCACAGCTCGGTCACAAGGCTGTCGCCACGCTTCGGGAGCCTTCGCTGGGCCCAATATTCGGGATCAAGGGCGGAGGAACCGGTGGAGGCGCATCGCTGGTCGAGCCGCAGGACGAGGTGAACATTCACTTCACGGGCGACGCGCACGCGGTCGCGTCGGCACACAATCTTCTGTCGGCCATCACCGACAACGTAGCCGACCGGGGGAAGATACCCGGATTCGGCCCGCAGAACATCACATGGCGTCGCGTCGTGGACGTGGAAGAGCGAGCGCTCCGACAGATCGTCACCGGACTTGGTGGGCCGAACAACGGACCGATCCGCGAGTCGGGCTTCGACATTGTCACGGCATCGGAGATCATGGCTATCCTGGCGCTCGCGTCGGGGCTTGAAGACCTCCGGGCGCGCCTGAGTCGGGTGATAGTCGGATTCACGGATGAGGGAGAACCCGTGACGGCGAGCGACGTGGATGCAGTGGGGTCGCTGATGTCCCTGCTCCGGCACGCGATCCATCCCAACTTGGTGCAGACGACTGAGGGGCAGCCGGTATTCGTGCATGCGGGGCCGTTCGGCAATATCGCTCACGGGTGCAACTCCGTGCTGGCAGACCGTCTGGCGCTGGGGTATGCCGACTATGTGCTGACTGAGGCCGGGTTTGGCGCAGACCTGGGATTCGAGAAGTTCATGCACATCAAGGCGCGGTTCAACGACCTGGAGCCTCACGCAGCGGTCATCGTGACGACGGTGCGGGCGGTGAAGTCGCACGGCAAGGTGCGGTTCAACGATCTTCCCGAGCCGAACCCCGAAGCGGTCGAGGCGGGCATGGCGAACGTCGAACACCTCGTCGGCATGATCGGATCGTTCGGACTACCGGTGGTTGTGGCAATCAACCGGTTCCCCACGGACTCGGCTGAGGAGGTGCGGATCGTCAAGGAGCGCGCGGAGGGCGCAGGGGCGTTTGCCGCCGTTGAGAGCCACGTATTCAGTGACGGAGGCGCGGGAGGAACGGAACTGGCGGAGGCCGTTGTGGACGCAGCAAGCGGCGATAAGCCTGAGATCAATTATATGTACGATACCGAGGCGTCGATCCAAGACAAGGTGTTGGCGCTGGCGCAAAAGGTCTACAACGCGGACAGGGTCACCTGGGCCCCTGACGCGCGGAGGAAGCTCAGGGCGTTCGAAGAGCAGGGCTGGGGCAACCTTCCGGTCTGCATGGCGAAGACTCATCTTTCCATTTCGGACAAGGCGTTTCGCAAGGGCCGACCGTCGGGCTACACGTTCACCGTTTCAGACGTGCGGGCGTCTGTGGGCGCGGGATTCATCTACCCGATATCGGGCTCGATCGTCACGATGCCCGGCCTTCCTGGAAATCCGCGAAAGCTGGACGTCGACGAGCACGGCAACATACTCGGCCTGTAGTTTTAGGCCCATGCGGTCATGCGAGAGTTCTTCAACGTCGTTCCCCCCGACGAGGCCCTAGCCACCCTGCTCGACCGGCTGGATGTATCGGTTCGCGGCGAGGTCGTTCAAACGGCACAGGCGCTCGGCAGGGTCACGGCAGAGGACTTGGTCTCGCCAGAGGACATGCCACCCTACCCTCGCTCCACGATGGACGGCTACTCCGTTCGGGCCCGTGACACCTTCGGGGCGTCAGAGTCACTGCCGGCATTCTGCGACGTGGTGGGAGAGGTGGCGATGGGATCGCAGCCGCAGGTCTGCCTTTCGACCGGGCAGGCGGCGGTCGCTTACACCGGCGGGATGCTGGCTGATGGCGCGGACGCGGTCGTCATGGTGGAGAACACGCAGCGCGTCGGGGACGGTTCCATAGAGATACTCAGACCCGTTGCGCCTGGAGAGAACGTCATCCAGGTGGGGGAAGACACCGAGGCAGGTGATACAGTCATTCCGAAGGGGCAACTCATCAGGGCGCAGGACGTTGGGGTGCTCTTCGGGCTGGGGATCACACAGGTCGCGGTCGCTGAACGGCCAAGGGTTGCGATCATTTCCACGGGCGACGAGCTTGTCCCGCCGGAGGGGTCTCCCGGTCCCGGACAGGTGCGGGACATCAACTCGTATAGCGTTGCGGCTCTCGTCGAAGATGCGGGAGGGTTGCCGGTACACATCGGACTTGTGCCCGATGATTACCCTTTGCAGCGGCAGGCGGCTATGGACGGCCTGGAGCGGGGCGACGTTCTCGTATTCTCCGCAGGGAGCTCCGTGAGCAGCAGGGACATGACCGTGCGAGTTCTGGACGAACTGGGACCACCGGGGGTGCTCGTGCATGGCATTGCTCATAAGCCCGGAAAGCCGACGATAGTGGCGCTCGTGAACGGAAGGCCCGCATTTGGGCTGCCCGGCAATCCGGTGTCGGCGATGGTCGTATTCGGTATAGTCGTCCGACCGGTGATACAGGCGCTCATGGGCCGGACGGAACCTCCGGTCACACGGGGTGTTCATGCGCGGCTGACGAAGGACATCCGGTCTGCGACCGGGCGGGAGGACCATGTGCAGGTCAAGCTCATCGAAGGGGAAGACGAGCTGCTCGCCGATCCGGTGTTCGGGAAGTCCAACCTGATCAGCACGCTGGTGGAGGCGGACGGCGTGGTGGTCGTGCCGCTGGACGACGGGGGACTGTATGCGGGCGATGAGGTGTTCGTAAGGTTATACTAGCGGCTATGCACAAGCATGGCCGCGACTACTACCTGAGCGACATTCCGCTCGACGAGGCTATCCGGAAATTCGGCCGGACGTTGGCCGAAGCCGGAGCGTTGCGGAACACGGCACCCGAAAGAATTCCGCTCGACCGGGCGAACGGCAGGGTCACGGCTGAACCCATCTGGGCCGAACGGTCCTCCCCCCACTATGACGCTTCCGCCATGGATGGCGTCGCGGTGCGGGCGGCAGATACGGTAGGCGCGTCCGAGACGAGGCCTCTGAAATTGTCCGTCGGAGATCAGGCAGCCTGGGTGGACACGGGCGACCCGATGCCGAGGGACGCGGACGCCGTGATCATGGTCGAGGATATTCAGGAGACGGACTCGGAGACGATTGAGATATACGCCCCCGTATCACCATACCAGCACGTACGGGCGTTGGGTGAAGACATCGCGGCGGCGGAGCTTGTATTACCACAGAGCCATAGGCTCCGTCCGCACGACCTCGCGGCGTGTGCGGCGGCGGGTTTGACCGAAGTCTCGGTGCGAGTACCACCAAACGTGGCGATCATTCCGACGGGCAGCGAGCTGACACCTATCGGCCAATCGCCCAAGCCGGGCGAGATCATCGAGTTCAACTCGCTGATGCTCGCGGCGATGGTGGAGGAGTGGGGCGGAACAGCGACGAGACATGCTCCCGTATCCGACGATTTCGACCTCCTCGTGAGGGCGGTATCCGAGGCGGTCTCGGAGTCGGACATCGTGATCGTCAACGCCGGTTCGTCGGCGGGCGCGGAGGACTATACGTCGAAGGTGGTGTCGCACCTGGGGGAGTTGGTGGTACACGGAGTGGCAATCAAGCCCGGTCATCCGCTCGTGCTGGGGGTCGTCGACTCCAAGCCGGTGCTGGGGATACCGGGATACCCGGTGTCAGCGGCGGTGACATGCGAGAAGTTCCTCCGTCCTCTGATCGAGCGGATGTTGGGGACTCCGGGACAACCGCGCGAACGGACTCAGGCCGTGATTAGCCGGAAGGTGCACTCCTCGCTGGGCGAGGACGAGTTCCTCCGCGTTCGGCTTGGGCGTGTTGGGGAGAGGACGATTGCGGCGCCGATACAACGTGGGGCGGGGGTGGTGATGTCGCTCGTCCGAGCCGACGGGATCGTCACCATTCCAAGGTTCAGCGAGGGCGTGGATGCGGGGGAGCAGGTGGAAGTCGAGCTTCTGCGTCCCATCGAATCGCTCGACTCGACGGTGGTCGCCATCGGCAGCCATGACGTGACGCTCGATCTCATAGCATCGGAGCTTCGACGTGTCGACCCAAGGTTGACTCTCGCATCGTCAAACGTGGGCAGCCTCGGCGGACTGCTGGCGCTCAGGCGAGGCGAGGCGCACGTCGCAGGGACGCACCTGCTGGACGAGGAGACGGGCGAGTACAACGTTTCGTTCGTGCGTCGGTACGTCCCGAACGAGGACATTGTGCTCGTTACTCTCGTTCATCGAGTACAGGGACTCATCGTGCCCCCTGGAAATCCGAAGTCGATTGAATCGCTGGATGACCTGACTCGACGGGGCGTTCGATTTGTGAACCGGCAGCGAGGGTCGGGAACGCGGGTGCTGCTCGACTACCTCTTGAGAGAAGGCGGCATCGAGCCAGGTGACATATCGGGATACGAGCGAGAGGAGTTCACCCATCTGGCGGTGGCGGCGGCGGTGGCGGGGGATGTGGTTGATGTTGGCATGGGAGTCCTGTCCGCGGCGCGGGCGCTAAGGATGGACTTCGTGCCGCTGTCCACGGAGCGATACGACCTAGCCATTCCGAAGCAATACTATGAAAGCCCCCTGCTGGAACCCGTGTTGTCTCTCATACGGAGCGACGACTTCAAGCGGAAGGTCGATGCGCTGGGCGGCTACGACACCACTACCACGGGTGACGTAGCGGCGGAAGTCAATCGCGGTGGCGGCTAATGGTGTGTTACGCTTCTAACGAGGTCCCGGAATGAACGACACCGACGGCGTAACCGGAATCGTACTGGCGGGCGGACGCAGCCGCAGGTTAGGACGCGATAAGGCCGTCGAGACGATTGCGGGACAGGCCCTCATCGCTCGCGTGCTCGACAGCCTCTCCCATGTCACGCAGGAGCTTGTCGTGGTCGTCAACGACCATGAGCGCGCGAGGGAGCTTCCCCTACCCGACTCGGTCGTCACGGCTGTGGACATTTACCCAGACACGGGCTCCCTCGGCGGCATCTTCACGGGCCTCACGGCGTCCAGCAACCGGTGGGGAATCGTCGTGGCGTGTGACATGCCGTTCTTGAACCTCGAACTGTTGGAGCATCTCCTGGCCTTCCGCGAGGGCCACGACCTCGTCGTTCCCGTGATCGACCACCGCCCGGAGCCGACCCACGCGGCGTATTCTAAGGTCTGTCTTCCGGCCATCGAGACGCGGTTAAGGGCTAATGACCTCAAGATCGCCAAGTTCTTCGACGACGTTCGCGCGAAGTACGTGAGCCAGCGACGGGTAGAAGAGATCGACCCAGGCGGGCTGAGCTTCTTCAATATCAACACTGAGGAAGACCTGACACGGGCGAGAATGCTTGCGGGGGAGGGGGCAGCCATATGACGGCCACGCGAAATGCCCCGACGCAGGTCACGATCAACGTGGAGCTGTTCGGGAACGCCCGGCTGCTTGCAGGATGCAAGCTCGTGCGGCTCAGCATACCGGATGACTGCGCGCTCAGTGATATCGCAGAGGGGATCGGCCTACAGCACCCCGCCTTGGTGGGTACGGTCGTGAGGGAGGACCTCACGGGCTTCCTAGACAGCTATACCGTCAATCTCAATGGCGTGGAGTTCATAGACGACCGTCGCCGGCGGCTGAGGGATGGGGACTCTCTGCTGGTCTTTTCGAGTCAGGCGGGAGGCTAACGCGGATGTACGGGTACCACGGCATGGTGATGGTGGTCGACCTGGACAGCCGGTCGGTCCGGTGGGAGCCGCTGGGCGAGGACGTGCTGCGTCGATTCATCGGCGGGACGGGGCTGACGGCCTATCTGCTTTATAGGTATGGAGTGCCCGGTTGCGATCCATTGTCGCCTGAGAACCCTTTGATCTTCGCGACGAGTCCGCTTGTTGGCAGCAGACTGACAACTTCGAGCAAGTTCGCCGTGGCCGCGAAGTCGCCGCTGACGGGAATGATCGGCGACTCGCTTTCGTCGAGCTTCATCGCGACTGAGTTGAAGAAGACGGGATCGGACGCCATTGTCGTGACAGGGAAATCGACCTCCCCCACCCTGCTTGCGATAACAGACGACGATGTGGAATTTGTGGATGCCTCACACCTCATGGGCATGGGTACGTCGGCCACCGAGCGGGCGGTGAAGGTGCAGCTTGGGGGGATGTACCGCGTGGCATCTATCGGCCCTGCGGGAGAGAACCTCGTTCGATTCGCGGGAATCGCCAACGACGGCGGACGGCAGGCCGGTCGCACGGGGCCGGGCGCGGTGATGGGGTCGAAGAACCTCAAGGCCATCGCCGTTCGGGGACACAGCACGGTCTCGTTTGCCGACCCGGAGGCGCTCAACGAGATCCGAGCAGACCTGAGCAGACGCAGTCTCGGCGACGCCACGGAGAAGTACCGCACGTTGGGCACCATGGCGAACGTGTCGGTGTTCAACCGGCTGGGAGCGCTGCCGACGCGGAACTTCCAACAGTCGACTTTCGAGGGCGTCGAGACGGTCAGCGGCGAGGCGTTTCAGAAGTCGCACCACGTCAAGAACGCCCACTGCGCAAACTGCACAATCGGGTGCGAGCACATCCTCACGACGACCGACGACGGAGCGAAGACGACGGGGCGCCTGGAGTACCAAAGCTCCTTTGCGATGGGACCGCTCGTCGGCGTGAATGACCCAAATACTGTCATCAGGGCGTCCGCTCTCTGCGACGAGATGGGGATGGACACCATTAGCGCGGGCGGGACAGTCGCTTGGGCGATGGAGTGCTTTGAGAACGGAGCGCTTAGTACACGTGACACGGGAGGCGTCGACCTGCGTTTCGGCGACGGGGACGCACTCCTGACACTCTTGGAAATGATGGCAGAACGGGAGGGTATGGGCGACCTGCTGGCCGAGGGGTCGCGCAGGGCCTCCGAGACCCTGGGGCGCGGGTCGGATGAGTGGGCGATGCACGTCAAGGGACTCGAAATGCCCGGATATGAGCCTCGCAGCCTCAAGACGATGGCGCTTGCCCTGTCGGTCAGCACACGGGGAGCGTGCCACAATCGCTCTTCCGCATACGAGGCGGACTTTTCGAATCGCGTCGACCGGCTGAGCGTCGATGATGAGCGGGGACGCATCGCCATGGAGGGCGAGGACTACTCCGCCGTCATGGACTCGCTGATATGGTGCAAGTTCCTCCGCAAGGCGTTCGACGACTTCTATGGAGAGTCGTCGACGATATACGAGCACCTTACGGGGTGGACTACGACGCCGGACGATCTCAGGCTGGCGGGCGAGCGCATCAACAACCTCAAGAAGCTGTACAACATCCGGGAGGGCTGGACCCGCGAGGACGACACTCTTCCTCCGCGCGTTCTCAACGAGGAACTGCAGACCGGCATCGTTAAGGGCATCGGGCTGACGCGACCGGATTTGGACATGATGATCAACGGGTATTATCGCGCCCGCGGGTGGACGGAAGAGGGGATTGTGCCGGAGGGCAAACTGGACGAGTTGGAGCTAGCGGACATAGCAGACCAGCAACAAACTACACGTATTCCGGCTCCAACTCTACGCTAACTTCCTTCTTGCCCTTCGATTCGCGAACGTACAGGCGATAGTCACGCTTGCCGCGATGTAGAGGCTAATCTATACTTTAGCTTCTACGACTCCCAACGAATCCTATTGAGGTCGCGTGTGACCAGCGCCGATCAGAAGGGCCTCCGGGCCGTCCTTCGTGAGAAATTCCCCCGCGATCACGGTCAACTCCTGCCCGCCTTGCATTTTGTTCAGCACGAGTACCGGCACCTGCCGGACTGGGCGATGGAGGTCGTTGGCTGGCACTTGGGCATTCCGGCGAGCGAGGTTTACGGGGCGGCGACGAGCTATACGGAGCTACTCACCGTCCAGCCGGGTCGGCACGTGGTACAGGTATGCACCGGCATCTCGTGTTCTATCAACGGAGGAGGCCGGCTGCTGAACAGTCTACAGTCCTCGTTGGGAATCGGGACTGGTGAGACGACGCCGGACGGACGGGTTACCTTGAGCGAGACCGCCTGCGCGTTCATGTGCGGGGTAGCTCCGGCGATCAGGCTCGACCACGAGTGGCAGGGCCGCGCGACTGTTGAGTCGGTCAACCGGCTACTTCGCGACGTCGACGAAGCATGACGAAGAAATACTCCAGAGAGGCGCTCGACCGTCTCAAGTCCCACGCCATGAGTCGTGCCAATGGGAACGCCGACATGACTCGCGTCGTGCTCCAACTTGACCACAGTTCATCGGCCGTAGGTGGCAGCGAGGTAGCTGCTGCACTCGCTGAAGGTCTTTCCGACTCGGCTTATATCGTCGTTGCAGGTTCCGACGGGGCCAGCTTTCAGGCGCCAAAGGTTGTGGTGACGACGCCGGACGGTGTGGTGAGGTCGTTCATGAACGTCACCTCACAGGATGTTGCAGAGATCGTTCGCCAGATTGGCGAAGGACTTGAAGAACCGGATGACGACGAACCCTTCATCGGACACCAGCGTAGGATCGCGCTTGATTCGGCAGGGGCCATGAGCGCGACCGACATCAACGAGTATGTGTCGCATGGGGGATTCGCCGGTCTCTCACGCGCACTCGAGATGTCGCCGGAGGCGGTGATCGACGAGGTAAAGGAGTCCGGGCTACGAGGACGGGGCGGAGCTTACTTTCCGGCAGCCCTCAAGTGGGAGGGAGCCCGCAGGGTCGACAGGTCTCCAAAGTACCTTGTTGTCAATTCCGAGGAGGGAGAGCCGGGAATCTTCAAGGATCGGCTTCTCATGGAGGCCGTCCCCTACAGGATTCTGGAGGGAATGACCATTGCCGCCTATGCCACGGGCGTTGAACAGGCCTACTTGTACATCAATGCCGAGGCCGAGCTTTCCGCTCAACGAATGCAAAACGCGCTCGACCAAGCCCGGGGAGCAGGTCTGCTGGGAGAAAACATCCTGGGAACCGACTTCAGCCTCAACGTCGAGATACGCAGAGGGGCCGGGGGGTATGTCTGCGGCGAGGAGACGACGCTCCTGAATACGATGGAGGGGTATCGTCGTGAACCGCGACCGCGACCGCCGTTCCCGACCGAGTCGGGGCTTTGGGCCATGCCGACGGTAATCAACAATCCCGAGACGCTTTGCAGTGTCTCGTTCATACTTGCCAACGGAGCGGACGAGTTCAAGAAGATTGGCAGCGAGGCCGCTACCGGCACGAAGATAGTCAGCCTGAGCGGGTCGGTGCAGAGGGCAGGCGTCGTGGAAGTGCCGATGGGAACGACGCTGCGGCAGATCGTCTACGACATCGGCGGGGGAACTCAGGACGGCCGCGACCTGATCGGCCTTGCGGTTGGTGGGCCGTCCAGCGGAGTCTTTCCGCCGTCGATGCTCGACACGCCGATAGCGCCCGGTCAACTCCACGAGGCCGGCGTAATGCTCGGCGCGGGCGGCGTTATCGCGCTGGACGACAGAACGACGATTCCCACAGTCGTGCGGAGCCTTGCTGCATATAACGCCGACGAGTCGTGCGGCAAGTGTACGCCGTGCCGGGAGGGCACTCCCCGCATGGTCGACGCGCTTGACCGTCTCATAGGTGGCAAGGGTTCGTCGGGGGACATTGACGAGCTCCTGCAGTTGGCCGATGTCGTCGGAGCGGCGTCGCTTTGTGGGCTGGGACAGGCGGCGGGTGGGCCGATCACGAGCGCCATACATTTCTTCAAGCAGGAAGTGTTTGCTCTTGCAGAGTAGAATTGACAGCAAATCGCGCGAGAGGCAGACGAGGGGCTGGGTATGGCCATCACGCTGAACATCAATGACCGTGCCATTGAGGTGCCGGAAGGCTCCTCGGTGCTGGACGCCATCAACACGTCCGGGACGTATATCCCCCAGCTGTGCAAAGACCCTGATATGAAGGCCATCGGGGCATGCCGGACATGCCTCGTGGAGATCGACGGGGTGCGTGGTTTTCCAGCCTCGTGCGGCGTGCCCGCGGCTGATGGAATGTGTGTCTCCACGGAGAGTTCAGAGGTACGCGACCTCCGTGGCAACGTCTTACAACTCACCCAGTCGATGATGGGGACGAACGGCAACTCGTCCAAAGGCCATCGTGAGCTGGACATTGCCCTGAATCATCACGAGATCGAGCAGTCCCGGTGGCAGGGACGCGACCGCGAACCTATCGACACAAGCAATCCGATCTTCAACATCGCCATGGACGACTGCATCCTGTGCGGACGGTGCGCTCAGGCTTGCCAGGACGGGCACCAGTTCATCGGCGCGATTGACTTTCTTGGCACGGGTACCGGAAGTCGCATCGGCACGTTCATGGACCGGCCTCTGCTGGAATCCGTATGTACGACGTGCGGGCAGTGCTTGTCGGTCTGTCCCACGGGCGCGATTGAGACCAAAGTGCCGACAACCAACGTTGCGAGGACGGTCTCGACGACGTGTCCGTACTGCGGCGTCGGGTGCGGCATCAAGGCGCAGGTGGACGAGAACGAGCGCATCATGTCCATGCTCGACGATCCGGAAAACGAGTCGAGCGTCGGGATGCTCTGCGTCAAAGGGCGCTTCGGGTACACGTTCGTCCACCATCAGGACCGTCTGACGACGCCGCTCATTCGGAAGAACGGTGAGTTCGTGGAGGCATCGTGGGACGAGGCGCTGGACTACGTCGCCGAGCGACTCTCGCAGTACAACAGCGACCAGTTCGCCACGCTCGCATCGGCCAAAGCCACCAACGAGGACGGGTACATCCAGCAGAAGTTCGCCCGTCTTCTGATGAAGACGAACAACATCGACCACTGCACGCGCCTGTGTCACTCACCGTCCGTCGAGGCGATGCTCACCTCGCTCGGCAGTGGGGCGACAAGCAACTCCTATATCGACTATGAAGAGGCGGGGTGCATCGTCATCACCGGCTCGGACGCCAACTCGAACCATCCGGTTGCCGCTTCACGGATGCGCAAGGCCGTGATCGAGCGCGGGGCCAAGCTGATCATCATCAACCCGCGCAGGATCGAGATGTGCGACTTCGCCGATCTCTGGCTGCGGCCTCGACCGGGAACGGACGTGGCGCTGTACAACGGCATGGCGAAGGTGATTCTGGATGAGGGGCTGGCCGACACCGACTTCATCAATGATCGCACCGAGCAGTTCGAGCAGTGGCTGGAGGTCGTTGAAAAGTACGACCTTGAAACAGTGGAGAAGGTCACCGGCGTTCCGGCCCAGGATATTGCCGAGGCCGCGAGAATCTACGCCGATCCTCCGTTCAGCGGTTCCTGTCTCGTGTGGGGAATGGGCATCACCCAGCATACGAACGGCACCGCGAACGCCCACGGGCTTTTGAACCTCGCATTTGTTGCGGGCCAGATGGGAAGACCTGGCTCTGGGATATCGCCCTTGCGCGGTCAGAACAACGTGCAGGGCTGCGGAGACTCAGGCTGCATCCCCAGCTCCTTCCCCGGCTATCAGCTATTGACCGAAGACTCGGTGCTGAAGTTCAGCGAGGCTTGGGGCGACGAGCCGCTCAATGCGGTCAAGGGCATGGTCGTGACCGAGATGATCGAACAGGCCATCGAGGGGAACCTCAAGGCGATGTACGTCACCGGAGAGAACCCGCTGTTGAGCGAGCCCGATCTGCACCATGCCGAGGAGGCATTCAAGAACCTCGAATTCCTCGTGGTGCAGGATATCTTCATGCACGAGACGGCGGAGATCGCGGATGTCGTGCTCCCGGCGACGACGTTCGCCGAGAAGGACGGGACGTTCACCAACAGCGAGCGGCGCGTGCAGCGTGTTCGTAAGGTCATCGAGCCGGTGGGGAGCAGCCGCGCGGACTGGGACATCATCTGCGACCTTGGGCAAAGGCTCAGTGCCAAGCGGGGTCTGGGCCTGGAATCGGAGTTCGACTACAGCCACCCGTCCGAGATTTGGGACGAGCTGGCCGGACTGGCGCCCATCATCGCCGGAATCTCGTACGAGCGGTTGGACGCCGAGGGCGGCATCCAGTGGCCGTGTCCAACACCCGACCATCCGGGCACACGGTATCTCTACGAGAGCGACTTTCCGCGAGGGCCGCGGGCGAAGTTCGTACCGTTCGAGCAGGGGCCTGCCGCGGAGGAAATGCCGTCGGAGCGATTCCCACTCATTCTCAATACCGGCAGAGTCCTGTACCACTGGCACGGGGGGACCATGACCACTCGCGCCGACGGTCTGCTGGCCCGGATGCCGGAACTGCAGATACACATCAGCGCCGAGGACGGCAAGAAGTACGGCGTTGAGGACGGCGAGTGGATCCGTGTCAGATCGCGACGGGGCGATCTCGAAGGTCGAGCGCTCTACACCGAGAAGATGCGGGCCGGAGAGGTCTTTGTTCCGTTCGTCAAGCTCAAGGACCACGCGGCCAACTTCCTGACGAACTCAGCCTACGACCCCAGCTCAAAGATCCCGGAGTTCAAGGTGTGTGCCGTGCGAATCGAACGGCCCGATGCGGACGGCGGTTCACGACGCAGGCGCACCGAAGCGGGCATCCCCGTAAGGTAGGCACACCGCATGACCACCATCGGACAGATGCCCAAGCCGGAGGCCGAGAGGTTCCGCGAAGACCGGAAACTGCTACTCGTTCCCCTGCTCATCCCCTTCCCCGGTCTTCCGGAGGAGGGGCAGCGAATCCTCGACAGGTACTGGTCGGACGTCAGGGAGCAGATCGAGAACATGGAGCGGCGGCTCGGGAAGATCAAGCACGTCTACCACGAGGCGATTGACTCCAGCGACGACGGAGGTCTCAAGACTCTTGACGACATGAACCCGTCGATCAGCGGATTCGTGCGGACGCTCTGTCGTTCGGGAGCAACAATGGAGGCGACCGAAGACAGGGCCCTATTGGAAGAGAGCACCGACTGGCAGCGCTGTCTGACCATCGGACTCATGAGCGAGAAGGTGCTCAAGCTGGCGTCCGACGGGTACCAGGAGTCAACAACGCAGCGCTACGAGCACATCGCTCGCAGGATCGATACGTCACTTGGAGAGAACGAGGTCGGCGCGCTATTCATCGGGCAGGACCACCGAGTGCAGTTCCCAACGGACGTGCAGGTATTCTATGTCTCCCCGCCGAGTCTGGACGAGTACCGGCGGTGGGTCGAAGAGCAGATGCGGGCAGAAGTACCGACTTCAGGTAACGAGCCGGAGACCTAGCCTTACTCACGCTTGCCTTGCGTCAAGCGTTCCAGCCAATCGACGAAATCGTCGATGACCTCCTGCCAGATCTCGTGGGCCATGCCCTCGTATTCGTGGTATTCGGGATTGAATCCCCAATCTTGGAGGAGGTCTATCGATCCCCTGCCCGCCTTTATCTCGGCGATCATGTCAATCGTTCCATGAGCCACGAATATGGGCTGGTCTCGTCTCTCCGGCAGTCGCGGGATGATGAGGTCGGGACTCTTCACCGTCGAGCTCAGGGCGAAGAGTCCTGCAAATTTCTCAGGTCGCGGGATGCCCATCTGATAGGTCATCATTCCGCCCTGGGAGAAGCCTCCCATGATGAGCAGGTCTGTCCGTACCCGGTATGCCGCTTCCACTTCTTCAAGGAAGTCCATGAATCTCTCTTCTGAGGCCATGGCTTCCATGTCGTACGTATTGCCGTACAGGTTAGCCCATGCGTACCCGGTCTGCCCCATACCAAGGTCGAACGCTATCGGCGCGTTTGGACAAACATAA
>VXLM01000116.1 GCA_009841605.1 Dehalococcoidia bacterium | reverse complement strand
TACACGGTGGCAGGGTCTACGCGGGAATGACGGTTGGGCGGTAGGGCGGCTGTTTTCAGAGGAATCGCTCATGCAGACCGAGCCTGCACACCGAGGGATGAAAATTGGCCTGAACCGAGGATGGGCAACCACAAGGGTTGCCCCTACGGGAGGTTGATCGGGGCCTATTTTCGTAGCAATTGACTGACATGTTGGCACAAGTAAGATCGGACAACGGCCACTCCGAGGGGGATATGGGCGAGGTCCGAGGTAAGGAAGAGTGGCAGCTTCCTCCATGGTGTCCTTGCTGCGGACCTACCCCGCCCGCATCCACCACAAGACCGCCAAGACCAAAACCCCCAGCGCCATAGCCAACCCGTAGTTGTAGAGTCGGCCCGTCTGCACGAACCTTGCCCGGAACGCCGAGAAGCGCACCAAGAGCGCGGGCCCATCCACACCGCTGTCGTTGACGACGATTCGGTCAAACGCCGCGATAGCGCCGCCAAAGGTGAGGACTACTCGGTCGACGACCCATTGATATGTGTCGTCCACGTGGTACTTCTTCACCATCGCTCGGTAGACGGGCGCAAGTCTCCGCGCCAACGCCTCGTGAGAAATGCTCCCTCGAATGTACACAAGCCAGCCCACCGCCACGCCGCCGATTGCAAGGAGGACGGAGACACCCGCCAGCCACGGCACGATGTGGAACTTCCCCGCGTGGTGCAGGAACTCTTGGTCGGCCAGCAGGAACGCGCCGAAACCGGCGTATGACCCTGGCCAGTCGAAAACCAGTACACACGCTGCCAGCGACCCAATAGCCAGCAGCACGAGCGGAGTGGTTATCAGCCACGGCGATTCGTGAGCTTCTTCATATCCACGAGGCTTGCCAAAGAACACCACGAAAACCACCCGTGCCATATAGAGCGCGCTGAGCAGTGCCCCAATCAACGCGAATGCCAAGAACACCGGCCCCAGTCCGTCGCTGACTGCCACAAGGACCTCGTCCTTGCTCCAGAACCCCACCAACGGCGGAATCCCCGCCAGCGACGCCGCTCCGATGATGAAGGGCACTCCGGTAAGCGGCATCTTCCTAACGACTCCGCCCAGCTCCCAGATACCCGTCCTGTGCGTCGCGTGGTTCACGCTGCCTGCTCCGAGGAATAGAAGCGCCTTCGCAAGTCCGTGCGCGACCAGGTGCAGCATCGCCGCTCCCAGTGCCCCGGCTCCCAGCGCGAGCATCATCAGACCGAGGTGGCTGATCGTCGAGTACGCGAGTACCTGCTTGAAGTCTGCCATCACGAGGGAAAGTGTGCCCGCATAGATGAAGGTGAAAAGCCCAACTACGGACACGACGAGAAGGACGTTCTCGCCCATCTCGAATAGCGGCAGCAGCCGGGCCGTAAGGAACACGCCCGCCGCTACCATCGTGGCCGCGTGAATCAGCGCGCTGACCGGCGTGGGACCCTCCATCGCGTCCGGCAGCCAGACGTGGAACGGGAACTGCGCCGACTTTCCCATCGCGCCGAGGAAGATGAGCAGCATGGAGAGCGTCAGCGTGCCATTGTCGATCCCACCCTGCTCCGCCACGTGAAAGATGGTCGATATGTCGAACGTCCCCGTCGCGCGGAACAGCAGGATGATGCCGATCAGCAGACCGACGTCACCGATCCTCGTGGTGATGAAGGCCTTCTTGGCTGCCTCCGCGGCCGATCTCTTCTCCCACCAGAAGCCGATGAGCAGGTACGAGCCGAGTCCCACGAGCTCCCAGGCGAGGTACAGGAAGATCAGGTTGTCCGCCAGAACGAGCGCAAGCATCGCCCCGGCGAACAGGGCGTGGACGGCGTAGTACCAGCCGATACGACGCTCGCCCTTCATGTACTCGATCGAGTACACCTGAACGAGGAGCGCGACGAAGGTAACGAGGCCGAGCATCGTCACCGACAGCCGGTCGACGATGACGCCCCAGGATATCCGCGTATCGCCAAGAACTATCCAGTCGATGGCGACCGTTCGCGCTCCGTTGGCTACGAGATCCGCGAGTACGAACCAAAAGATGACGAATCCCAGCCCAATGGCTGCGATGGGAATGTAAACACCCTGCTTTGGGAGGAACCGTCCCAGTACGGCGTTGATGAAAAACGCCGATACGCTCAGGGCGGGGATCACCCACGCCCACTCCGCGGTTATGGTGTCAGACAGCGGCATTCTAGGAGGGAAGTACCGTTAACCCGAGGGGTATCACAGCTTCCCCGGCGTTCGTATTCACCCCGCCCCTATTCCGATGCCAGTTGGAGATTGTCCTTGATCCCTCTGGCCTTGAGATATTCCGCCGAGGAGACGTAATTCAGGTCCTTGTCCAAGAAGAATGTCGATGGGTAGGCGTCCACACCGTATGCTGCCGCAATAGAGCGGTCGAAGTCAGGACCGACAATGAAGTGCAACTCCTTAGTTGTCACGTAGTCCTGACCGGACGCGGCGTCGCTTCCACCGGGGTCCCATCCCGACTTGCTGTCGGCTGATACTTGGATGGCAACGTAGTGTACGTCATCCTTGTTCGCGTTGTAGGAGTCTTTTATGAGGAACATCAACTCTCCACACTGAGTACACGCCGGAAACCAGAAGTTGATGACTACGGGCTTGCCCTTGAGATCGGACAGGCTGACCTCTTGGTCCTTAACGTAGTTGTCGTTTTCGTATACGGTGAGCGTGAAATTTGGCGCAGGCTTCCCTTCCTCCAACGTCGGAGCGGGAGCGGCAGGCTCCCCGGAAGTAGCGGCGCCCCCGGAAGTTGTCCCGCCTGACGTACCGGCCGCACCGCTGCCGCCGGTCGTGGCGTCGCCGCCTGTGTCGCCGTTACCGCCACCTCCGCCGCAAGCCATCGAGAGCGTCAGCAGCAAAATTGCCAGAGCTATGAAACCGGAAGACCATGTGCGAAGCCTCATGTCGTTACCTCTCACCACTTCATTAGGTTAACTTCGTCCACGTTCACCGTGGAGCGGTTTCGGTACAATCTTAAGATAATCGCAAGCGCCAACGCTAGCTCCGCCGCGGCGATCGTGATCACGAACACCACAATCACCTGACCAAGCGCCCGACTTGGATCGGCAATCTCGGCGAACGCGGCAAAACCTATGAGGTTGACGTTTACCGCGTTTAGCATAAGTTCAATCGACATCAATATCAAGACCGCGCTCCGACGCGAAAGTACGCCGTACAGCCCGATGGCGAACATCGCAGCGGCCACGATTTGAAAGTGGGCAAGCTCGATCACTCTCGTCTCCCATCCGTCCCAACCATAACCACGACGCCGATGAGAGCCACGAGCAGCACCAGCGACGCGATCTCGAAGGGAACGGCCCACTGCTCGAACAGCGTTTGCCCCAAATCCTCCAATGGCACGGCCTGTCTTTCCGGGACGGTCTTTACCGTCGTATAGAGCACCGACGCGGCCAAAAGGGCGAACACTGCGACGGATACAATGGCCGCAATCGGCCACTGGCGGTTCCCGGACAGATTCTCGAAGTCCTGAATGCGCGTGAGCATCAGGGCGAACAGGATCACGATGACTATCGCCCCGCCGTAGATGAGCACTTGGACCAGCGCGAGGAACTCCGCGAACGCGGTGAGGAACAGGCCGGCAACGCCGATGAGCGAGGCGAGCAGCGAGAAAGCGGCATACACGATATTCCGCGTCGTCACCACGCCCAGCGCACCGCCTAATGCAACGGCGGCCGCGATGACGAATACGATGAGAGCGAGAGACAAGGCGTGAACCAACTCCCCATGAGTTTGTTCAGGTTCAAGTCCCGCATTATACCACCAGCCGCTCTCACTGAGATGCACTCCGTTGCGCTCATTGAAGGAGCGTGATTCCTGGGAGTGAATGGATCGCGGGGTAACTGTTCAGGCTTGATGAGAAGACGGGTACTGCCACTCCTCCCTTCAGCGCAACGACGAAGAATCTAAAATCCCTGCACTCACCATACCGTCGAGAAATATACCCTCGCCAATAGCCTTGCGTCGGAATACGGAAAGCTCCCCACTCACTACGCATTGCTTGCTACTTTCTCCCTCAACTCATCAACGCTGAACGGTTACGAAACCTTGTTTCAGGTTGACAGTCCGAATGTGCCTATCCTACGATGGATACCACGATTGAAGGTGTCCGCAGCTACACGAGCGTCGGTGCTGCAGCCGGCCGTGCCAAAGGAGTTCTTCCATGTCTCCCCGTCTATTGGACCGAATCGACGAGCCGAACGACCTCACAGCATTGACCCTTGAGGAGATGGACCAGGTCGCGCAGGAGGCGCGGGACACCATCATCTCCGTCATAACCGAGCGCGGCGGGCACCTGGCATCGAATCTGGGGGTCGTCGAGCTTACACTTGCGTTGCACCGCGTCTTCGAAAGTCCCAAGGACAGCATTGTCTGGGACACGACCAACCAGACCTATACGCACAAGCTGGTGACCGGTCGGCGCGACGAGTTCAAGGACATTCGTCTCGAAGGCGGACTGTCCGGGTTCGGGGAGCCGATGGAAAGTCCCCACGACGCACTCTGCGCCGGACACGCCGGGACGGGACTCTCCATCGCTCTCGGCGTCGCGGAAGGCGCGGCCAACCGTGGGCAGGATTCTTGGACCATCGCGGTAGTCGGCGATGGGGCAATGACCTCCGGGTCCAGCTTCGAGGCGCTGAACAACATCGTCCACCTCAACCCGGAGAGGCTCATCGTCGTCCTGAACGATAACGGAATGTCGATATCCGAGAATATCGGCTTTCTCACAAACTGGCGCAAGCGTCTCATAACACATCCCGAGTACCAGTCGATGGTCGAGCGCATGAAGGCCCTTTCCCGGAAGGTTCCTACCGGCGAGTTGATGTACAGGCTGGCGAAGCGGGTTAACACCGGGGTGGAGGGACTCGTCGTGCCCACCATGTTCTGGACGGAAATGGGGTTCCAGTACCTCGGCCCCATCGACGGCCACGACTTCAAACAGCTTGAAGAGACATTTCGACAGGCAATGAAGCCCACCGGCTCCGTACCCCTGGTCCACGTGGTGACGCATAAGGGCAGGGGATATGAACCCGCCGAGGACGACCCGATCAAGTTCCACCAGCCGAGCTCGCCGCTCGGCGATTCATCGGGAGCGCCCACCTATTCCAAGGTGTTTGCCCAGACCATCGCGCGCATCATGCGCGAGGACAAGTCCGTCGTGGGCATAAGCGCGGCAATGCTCGAGGGTACCGGCCTCATCGAGGTTCGGGAAGAATTTCCCGATAGAGTCTTCGACGTAGGCATCGCGGAGCAGCATGCGGTCAGCATGGCGGCAGGTATGGCCTCAATCGGACTTAACCCCTTCGTCTCGATCTACTCCACCTTCCTCCAGCGCGCATTCGACCAGGTCGTTCACGACGTCTGTCTGCAGAACCTTCCGGTGACACTCATCGCCGATCGTGCGGGCATCGTCGGAGAGGACGGCAAGACTCACCACGGCGCGTTCGACATCTCCTACCTGCGATGTCTCCCCAACGCCGTCGTTGCAGCCCCGATGGACGAAAACGAACTGCAGCAGCTCGTCTACACGGCCTATAAGCACGAAGGCCCGTTCGCCATCCGCATTGCCAGAGGGACTGCCGTGGGCACACCCCTCGACGACGACCTCAAGGAGCTGCCGATCGGCAAGGGCGTTGTGGTCAGGGAAGGCGCAGACGTGGCGATCTTCGCCCTGGGCAAGTCGGCGAGCGCGGCCGTGGAATCCGCCAAGAGTCTAGACCAACTCGGCATTTCGTGCGGAGTGGTTAACCCCATCTTCGTGAAGCCGCTGGACGCCGACCTTCTCCTGGATACGGCACGAAAGGTCGGCCGAATCGTGACCGTAGAAGAGAACGTGCTGGCCGGAGGATTCGGCTCCGCCGTGCTGGAGGCTCTCGCCCACGCCGGACTGGATGACGTAGCGGTCCACCGAATCGGAATGCCCGACTCGTTCGTCGAGCACGGCACCGCCGCAGACCAGAGACATCAACTCCAGCTGGACGCCGAGGGCATCACCGAGCAAGTCCTGAACGCCTTCTTCCCGGACGCCGCGTCTCGACGAAGCGCAGAACCCGAGGAAGTCGCCGCCGCGACCTAGTCAGTACCCGCCGTCTATTGGTTGTGCCCGGTGCCGACCGGTGCAAAGAAGACCGATGGAGGGCGACGTAACCCCCTCTCCCGCGTGGGCTGACAGGGGTAGGTATTCACCCTCGCGCCATTCCCTAGTGACCAGAAAGCAGCCTCGAAACTGTCATTCTGAGCGGAGCGCAGCGAAGTCGAAGAATCTAAAATGACTGTCCCTACGCAAAGCTGATATAGAGAATTTCCCGGCTGTCTTCACTCTTGGTCACGACATAAACGGAGCACTGGTTGTCAAGTCTTGCGGTTGTGGACTTTAGATTCCTCGCTGCGCTCGGAATGACAGTGAGACGGGGCCGGATCTTAGCTGGGAATCCGATTTACCTACCCCTGTCAGCCGGTCGTGGGAGAGGGTTGGGGTGAGAGGCCTGGTTTTGCAAGAAATTGTCGTTCGTGCATTTCCCTGATACCATGATGATGGCACCTAACCGTGCGACTCCACGCTATTTAACCAGGGAGGTTTTCGAGTGACCACCACATACGAACCCAACATGATCCTCAAGCACGGCGACTACAAGGTCATCGGGACTCGGCCCGTCCGTCACGACGGGGCCGACAAAGTTACCGGACGCGCCAAGTATGGAGCGGACTTCCACGCGAACGATATCCTCCACGCCAAGTTCGTCCGCAGTCCTCATGCCCACGCCAGAATCCTATCCATTGACACCAGTGAAGCCGAGGCGATGGACGGCGTGTACGCGGTCGTCACCGGCGCGGACCTGCCGGAAGTGGCGGATCAGGTAGTCGCGCTCGGGGAGGGCGCCGCGAACCTGCGCTACCTCCGCAACAACGTCCTCGCCGATGACAAGGCGCTCTACAAGGGTCACGCCATAGCCGCGGTCGCCGCGTCCAGCCCGCACGTCGCCGAAGAGGCCGCGGACAAGATCGTCGTCGAGTACGAGGTGCTCGATCCTGTTCTGACCGCCCCCGAGGGCATGGCCGACGGCGCACCCATCCTAGACGAGTCGCTCCGCACCTCCGAAATGGGAGAGACGGCCGAGGGACAGAGCAACGTCGCCGAGCATTTCAGGCAGGTCAAGGGTGACGTGGAGGCGGGCTTCGCCGAATCCGACCTCGTGATCGAGCGTGAGTTCGACACCTCCACCGTTCACCAGGGGTACATTGAGCCCCATGTCGCCACCGGCCTTTGGAACACGGACGATAAGATCACGATATGGTGCAGCACTCAGGGCTCGTTCAGCGTTCGCGACGAGATGGTTGGCGTTCTCAGCAAGCCCGCCTCGCAGATCAAGGTCGTGCCGATGGAGATCGGCGGCGGCTTCGGAGGCAAGATTCCCGCATACCTCGAACCGACGGTCGCCGTCCTGTCCAAGAAGTCCGGCCGCCCGGTCAAGGCCGTCATGACCCGCCAGGAGGTCTTCGAGGCCACCGGCCCGACGCCCGGCTCGCACATGACCGTCAAGATCGGCGTCAAGAACGACGGCACAATTCTGGCCGCTCACGCCGACCTTCAATTCGAGGCGGGAGCCTTCCCCGGCTCTCCGGTCGGAGCCGCGGCCATGTGCGTCTTCGCCTCATACGACATCCCCAACCAGCAGATCGACGGCTTCGACGTGGTCGTCAACAAGCCCAAGACGCAGGCCTACCGAGCTCCCGGCTCGACGAACGTCGCCTTCGCGACCGAGACCGTTCTCAACGAGATCGCCGAGAAGCTTGGTATGGATCCCATCGACCTGCGACTCAAGAACGTCGCCGTGAAGGGCACCACCCGAGCCGATGGCGTAACCTTCCCGCGCATTGGCGCCAAAGAGGTCCTAGAGGCCATGCGCGACCACCCGCACTACTCCGAGCCGCTTGACAGCCCGACCAAGGGCCGCGGTGTTGGAATCGGTTACTGGTTCAACGTCGGCTTCAAGTCCGCCGTCAACATCAGCGTCAACCCCGACGGCACGATCAACCTGACCGAAGGCTCCACCGACATCGGAGGCACCCGCGCCTCCGTCGCAATGCAGGCCGCCGAGGTGCTGGGCATCCGCGCCGAGGACGTGAACCCCACCGTCGTCGATACCGACTCCATCGGCCACACCGACGTTACCGGCGGAAGCCGCGTCACCTACGCCACCGGCTGGGCCGCCTACGAGGCCGCCCAGGACGTCAAGCGACAGATGATCGCTCGCGCCGCCCTGATCTGGGACGTCGATGCCGACTCGCTGGAACTGGCAGACGGCGTGTTCCGCTCGAAGACCGACGAAGAGCTCAACATGACCTTCGCTGAGCTCGCCGAGCAGCTCAACGACACCGGCGGACCCATCATGGGCCGTGGCGCGCTCGACGCGGGCGGTCTTGGCGTTGGGGGCGGCTCCTTCGCCGGGAACATCGTTGACGTGGAGGTTGACCCCGACACCGGCAAGGTCGACATCCTCCGATTCACTGCCGTCCAGGACGCGGGCAAAGCCATCCACCCCAGCTACGTCGAGGGCCAGATGCAGGGCGGCAGCACACAGGGCATCGGCTGGGCGCTGAACGAGGAGTATTTCATGCGCGACGACGGCATGATGATGAACTCGACCCTGCTCGACTACCGGATGCCGACCAGCCTCGACCTTCCCATGATCGACACGGTAATAGTCGAGGTGCCCAGTGAGCAGCAGCCCTTCGGCGTCCGCGGCGTCGGCGAGGCCAACATCGTCCCGCCGCCCGCCGCCATCGCCCACGCCATCTACAACGCCTCAGGCGTCAGAATGATGCGGCTCCCGATGAATCCCGCCGCCGTCACCGAAGAAAAGATGGCGAACGGCAGCTAACGTCCCGTCTTGCAGACTCACCGAACACATTGACCGTTAAGAGCGCCCCTCTCCCACGACGGGAGAGGGCTAGGGTGAGGGTTTTCCTTGGAACTCCCCGCTCACCACGTCGCTATCGACTCCGGCAGCGACTCGTAGATAACCGTGTAGCTGTAGTACCGCTCCCCGTCTATCTCTCCGCCCTCAGTCGCCGACACGACGGCGCAGTTCGGCTCCGAAAAATGGCGGCAGTCGGTGAACTTGCACGCCCCCGCCGCCTGCTCGATCTCCGGGAAGAAGTGCCACAGTTCCGGTCTCGTCAGACCGCTCAGTCCCCACTCCCGGATTCCCGGCGTGTCGACCACGGTCGTCTCCTCGTCGATGCGGAGGAGCGTAGCCCGCGTCGTTGTGTGACGCCCCTGGTCTCGTCCGCGCCACGTGCTGATCTCTCCCACGCGCAGGCCAAGCCCCGGCTTCAAGGTATTGAGCAGCGAGGACTTCCCCGTACCCGACAGTCCCGACAGCACCGTGCTCTTCCCGGTTAGGCGCTCCCCCAGTTCGTCCATACCGTCCCCGGTCATCATCGAGGTGACAACGACGGGGTAATCGAGGTCGTGGTACGGCGCAAGCGCAGTTTCGAACTCCTCCGCGTCCTCGATGAGGTCTCCCTTCGTTACGCAGATGACCGGGTCAAGCTCGTGAACGTCGGCTGTCACCAGATACCTATCGACCAACTCCGGCCAGAACGCGGGCTCCTGCCACGATGTCACGATCAGAAGCTGGTCGACGTTTGCAGCGACGATCTGCCGCAGGTATCCCTTGAATGACGAAGGCCTCGTCAGGATGGAGTCGCGCTCCAGCAGCTCCTCGATGGCAAACCCTCCCGCACCGTCCTCCGTCGCAACGACGCGGTCGCCCACAGCGACAGGGTTGACGAATCCCGTCTCCTGGTCCTTGAGCGACTCGCGGATATGGCACTCCACCGGCTCGCCGGACAGTTCCACCATGTACAGGCTGCCATGTACGGACGTCACGACGCCCAGCAGTCCGGTCGCGTCATCGTCCGAGCGATACTCTTCTTGCGGAGTCCCAAGCCAAGCGCGTTCGCTCTCCTGCACGACCTGCCGCCGCCGCTCCCGCTCCGCCGGCGATGCCACCCGCTCCTGCTGGTCATAGGACAGGTCGTCCCAGTCGCCGCCGGCGTCCCGCCACGACTGCTTCCTTCTCGGCTTCCTCGTCTTCGGCGCGCGTACCAGCCGCTTCTTCTTCGGACTCACGTTCCCTTCCGGCTTGATGATGGCCGTATTATGTGCGTTAATCGCACCGAGACGCAATGGGAATCTAGTCCCTCACACGATCAAGGAAAGAGACATGAGGATCGTAGACCTACGGAGTGACACCAAGACCCTGCCAAGCCCGGAAATGCGCGTGGCAATCGCCGAGGCCGAACTTGGCGACGCCGACGAGGGCGAGGACCCCACCGTAAACCGTCTCGAGGCGATGGCCGCCGAGCGACTCGGCAAGGAAGACGCCGTCCTCGTAACCAGCGGCACTCAGGGCAACATGGTCGCCATCCTCTCGCAGTGTGACCGGGGCGACTCCGTCATCGTCGGTCGCAACACGCACATCAACCTCGGAGAGGCTGGCGGCCTCTCGGCCCTCGCCGGTGTCACGATGCACGCCCTCGAAAACACCACCGACGGTGGGCTCGACCCCGACGAGGTGCGGAGTGCCATCAATCACGATAGCCGCGACTGGCCGAAGACCGGCATGGTCTCCCTCGAAAACACCCAGAATCTGCTGGGAGGCCTCGCCCTCGATGAGGCGGACATCCAGCGCGTCGCCGCGGTTGCCCACGAGCACGACCTCCCCTTCCACATCGACGGCGCGCGCTTGTTCAACGCCGCCGTCAGTCTAAATATGCCCATAAGCGATCTCGTCGAATCCGCCGACACCGTCACCTTCTGCCTCTCGAAGGGACTCGGCGCTCCGGTCGGGTCAGTCCTGTGCGGGAGCCGCGAGACCATCGAGGAGGCCCGACGCTGGGTCAAATATCTCGGCGGCAGCATGAGACAGGCCGGCATCATCGCCGCCGCCGGAGTCTACGCCCTCGAAAACATGGTCGAACGCCTGGCTGAAGACCACGACAACGCCCAGCGATTGGCGAAAGGACTGGCCTCCATCCCCGGCCTTGCGATCGACCCCGAACGGGTCCAGACAAACATCTTCTTTTGCCACGTCGACCAGGCCTACTCGGCCGAACTCGCCGCGCTCATCGAGGCCGAGGGAGTCAAGTTCTACGACATAGGCCCCGAACTCGGCTGGCGCTTCGTGACCGGCTACGGCATAACCGCCTCCGACATCGACCACGCCCTCGACGTCATAGACTCCGTCGTCCGCGACTACCGCCGCCGCTCAAACGGCCACTCACCCCAAGCCGGACCCACCTCCACCAGACGGCTGTAGCCCCGCTACGCGCCCAAATCCCCCAGCCCGTACCGGTCCGCCAACCCCTGCAGCTTCTCCCACGTCGTCTCCTCCACCTCGATGCCGTGCTCAAGCACCTGCTGCGCGCGCAAGTGCTCGACCTCGCCCGGGTAGTACACCTCGTCGAACCCCTCGGCCGGCGGCGTGCTCTTGAGGTAGTGCGCGAACTCCGTCACTTCCTCCTTGAACGTTTCGAGCGACCGGAAAGCCTCCACGTTGAACGCCGCCATGAAGCAGCCGTCGTTATGCCTGCCCGTCGGGTCGACTCCGAACCCCAACCCCGTGAGCAGTCCCGAGAATATCTCGACGATGGCCGACAGGCCGTATCCTTTATGTCCCTCAGTCCCTCCGAGTGGAAGAATCGTCCCGCCGTCTGAATAGTCGTTTGGATCGGTCGTCGCGTTGCCATCCTTATCGAGAATCCAACCCTCGGGAATTTCTTTGCCCCGCGCAATAGCCAGACCGATCTTCCCAGCCGCCACCGCGCTCGTCGCCATGTCGATGAACAGCGGACCTTCGAGGTTGCTCGGCATCGCGAAGCAGATCGGGTTCGTGCCCAGCCGCGCCTCTCGCCCTCCGAACGGAACGACCCCCTTCGCCGACCTCCCGGAGTCCGCCGTCATCATGCCGATCAACCCAGCCTTCGCCGCCATGATCGGGTACGCCGCCACCCGGCCCACGTGCCCCTGCCGGTACACCGTCGCCGCCGCGACGCCGCTCGCCGCCGCCTTTTCGATTATCGACTCCATGACGATTTTCGACACATGAAACCCGAAGCCCCAGTTGCCGTCGACGACCATCGTCGTCGCCGTTTCCCGCACCACATCCATTGGCGCGTCGCAAACGATGTGACCCACCTCAATGCGATCGATGTACGTCGGTATCTGGATGATCCCGTGAGAATCGTGGCCGGCAAGATTGGCCCCGATCACCCCATCGGCGACCGATTCGGCCTCGGCCTCGGTGGCACCTGCTCCTATGAGCAGGTCTCGTGTGATTCGCTCGAGTCGGTCGGCTGGTACGGTTGGCATGAAGTGGTACTCCTCTTATGTTGGTTTCTTCAGTACGTAGATTACAAAGTTCGGCACCCGGGGCTCATCATCGAATTCGGGGTGTTCTGCCAGTTGCATCTCAGTGGGGATCGGCTCATGCAGCGCTTCCAGTGCGAAGCCAGCGTCGAGAAATGCAGATACGTAGCTGGACAACGCCCTATGCATGTAAATGAACGGTCTGCCCAACCATGGAAATAGGAATTCACGCGGCCCCTCCTCCGTGTAGTTGTCTACCGGATGGAACAGCTTGCTGGAGGAGTCTCGTATCCAGCCGACAAAGTTGATGCTCGCAGTCCGCATGGGATGGAGATTGCAGACCACAAATCTTCCACCGGGACGAAGCACCCGGTACGCCTCCCGGATCGACTTGCGATAGTCGAGCAGGTCCACGAGCACGATGTACGACACCGCGAGATCAAAATCGTCGTCTGGCACACCCTCAAGATCTTGTGCATCACCGATGAGATACGTTTCCTTGTCGCTCCCCAATTCCCGCGCCCGCTCGACCAACTCCTCCGTCAGATCAACGCCCGTCATCACGGCGCCTCCGTCTGACAATATCCGGCAGAACCGGCCCTCCCCACAGCCGATGTCGATCACCTTCTTACCCGAAACGTCTCCCAGCGCATCCAGCATCCACGTATCCAGCATCCCCTTACGGGCGATCTGGTCCGTTTCGATCCAGTCCTGCGCCGCCTCCGTCCACTGAGCGCGGAGAAGTGTTTCGAGTTTCGAGCCGCTCATTGCGAGCTGGCCCAAATCACAAGGTCGGGGCTAATTGACATACTGCTGGATTCCTAATCCCAAGGTTTCTTCAGTACGTAGATGATGAAGTTCGGCACTCGAGGCTCGTCGTCGAAGTGGGGATGTTCGGCCAGCTGCTCATCGGATGGGACCGGCTCCTGCAGCGCTTCCAACACGAAGCCCACATCGAGAAATGCGGACACGTAGCTCGAAATCGTTCTGTGCATGTTGATGAAAGGCCCTCCCCACCACAAGAACTCACGCTCCCCCTCCTCCGTGTAGTTGTCCACCGGATAGAACAGCTTCCCGGAAGAGTCACGGATCCACCCGGCTATGTTTTTGCTGGCAGTCCGCATCGGGTGGACGTTGCAGACCACAAACCTGCCGCCGGGTCTAAGCACGCGGTACGCCTCCCGAATCGACCGGCGATAGTCGAGCAGGTCAACGAGAACAATGTACGACACTGCCAAATCGAAGCTGTCGTCAGCCACCCCATCAAGGTTCTCCGCATCCCCGTGCAGGTACGTTTCCTTGTCGCTACCAAGTTCCCGCGCCCTTTCGATCAACGGCTCCGTAAGGTCGATTCCGGTCACCGTCGCGTCTAGCTCAGACAGCAGCCGGCTAAACCGGCCCTCTCCGCAGCCGATGTCGATGACCTTCTTCCCGGACACCTCCCCCAGCGCGCCCAGCATCCACGAGTCGAGCATACCCGTGCGGTGGACATGGTCAATGTCTATCCAGTCCTGCGCCGCCTCCGTCCATTGGGTGCGGAGCCGTTCTTCGAGTTCCATGTCGCTCCTTCTGAGTTGCGGAAAACGCAAGATCGGCGATAATACGAAACCTGAACATTATACGGCCACGACAAGACCCGCGACAGGAGGTTCACCAACGTGAGTGAACGCGAGATCAACATCACCGCAGGGCAGGTGACGGTGTCCGCCTCCCTGAACGATACCGACACCGCCGCCGCGATCTGGGACGCTCTGCCCATCGAGGCGTCCGCCAACACCTGGGGAGACGAGATCTACTTCGGCATCCCCGTCTCTGCCGGCGAAGAGTTGGGCCAAGAGGTCGTCGACCTCGGAGACCTGGGATACTGGCCGCCGGGCAGCGCCTTCTGCATGTTCTTCGGCCCCACCCCAATGAGCAGGGGCGACGAAATTCGTCCCGCCAGTCCTGTTACCGTAATCGGCAGAATGCACGGAGATTCGACCATTCTCAAACGGGTCCCGTCCGGCGCTCCCGTTCTCATCGAGCGAGCCTGACCCCGTTCGTTTGGAATCAACGCCTGTTTGAATTTGGAGGAAAAGGTCGACACCCATTAACCTATATGAGGGTGAGAAAACCCCCTCTCCCGTTCTGGGAGATAGAGCCTGCCCCGTACTTGATTGATACGGGGGCTGGGTGAGGGTAAAAGGCCCAATTCACCACCCACAGGAACATACAAACATGACGAGATTCAGCGAAATACTCCGCGACCGCGCGGCTACTATCTGGGAGCAGGAACATCAGCACCCCTTCGTGGTAGAACTGGGCGACGGCACCCTTCCTCTGGAGAAATTCCAGTGGTACATGAAACAGGACTACCTGTTCCTGATCGACTTCTCCCGCGTCATTGCGCTGGCCGTCGCCAAGGCTGAGACCCTCGAAGACATGGGCTGGTTCGCGCGGCTGCTCCACGAGACGCTGAACACGGAGATGTCGCTCCACGTCAGCTTCTGCAAGGACTTCGGCATATCCGAGGACGAGCTTCTCGCGACTCGCCTGTCGCCGACCACGTTGGCCTACACCGACCACATGCTCTCCAACGTGCATTCCGGCACGATTGCGGAAATCGCCGCGACCCTGCTTCCATGCTCATGGGGTTATGCCGAAATCGGTCAGATCCTCGAAACCCGCGGCAAACCGATGAACCAGCCGCTCTACTGCCGATGGATCGAGATGTACAGTTCGACGGAATTCGGCGAGCTGGCCGAATGGCTCCGTTCGTTTATGGACAGGACCGCGCTCGGACTCTCGGACGCACAGCGGGACAGGCTGACGCAAATATTCGTCACGAACAGCAAATACGAATATCTCTTCTGGGATGCCGCGTACCGGATGGAGGATTGGTCCGTCTAGGTTGCAACTGAATTCGAATTGCTTTATACGTGTGCACAAAACATATTATACGAATACCGCAACAAAATTTCATAAAAATGCTCTTAAACGCTTCTTCACCGACTTAATAGAACGTTTGCTCCCGACAATTCGTCCCCGATGAGGATAAGACGTTGACAGGTCTTATCGAATTCGTGCTCCATTCAATATTCTTCGTAAAGATTCACTCATTTGCCTTGACAACGAATTTCGTAACGCAGTATCATGCCATCCCTAGTGAGTATACTGATTTCGTAACCTCGAGCTCAAAGAGAGGGAGGTGACTCAAATGGTTTCATTCAAAGCATGTCCTCGCTGCAACGGGGATGTAGTAACCAAGATGGACATGTACGGGCGGTACAACGAGTGCCTCCAGTGCGGACACTCCGTAGACCTCCCGACGCAGCGCGCCGTATTCCACTGGACCAAGGGCCGACTTAAGCCGGGTCGCCCTCGCAAGGACGCCGCACGGAGAGATGCTGCATAGTTTGAACGGCTAAAACATCCGACCCAAACGAGACAGCACCCCGGCGGACAGGGTGCTGTCTTCACGTCAGATGAATGTCGAAAAGCGAAAAGTTGACGGGGTTCGCATAGCCCTGTACACTAATTCCGGCATGATAATTCATGTCATATTGTTCACTATTTCGAGGTGAGAGAAAATGGAAACGTCAGTATTGGATCCACAGGTCGCTCCGGGGCCGGCAGTCGCGGAGATGCCGCAGTGCAGCCACCAGTGGATGATCGACTCGCCGAACGGCCCTCAGAGCAGGGGCGAGTGCCGGCTCTGCGGCGCCGAGCGATACTTTCAGAACTACATCGAGGGCTCCAGCTGGGGCTACAACGTCACCCTCGACCAGCTTCGCGGCGACAACAATCGCCTGCCGGTGACTACTCCCCAGCCCTCCAAGACCAGCCTCGCCGAGGACCTCTAGACTCACAAAGAACCTGTAGGACTCCGCGGTCTCAGATAGATCGCGGAGTCTTTTTCGTTTCCGGTGAGCGGCGATCTAGCGAAAAAGGTCGTATCCCCTCTCCCTCACCAATTCTCTCGCACTCCCATCCCCCGGCACATACCGGACACCTCTCGCGATGGCGACCGGCACCCGGTCGACCTTCCCCATGACCAGCTCCGATGCGGCGGCCACCTCATCGGCCACGGCGATTCTCGTCACCGCCATCACCTTCGACTGCGCATCCGGCTGCCCGCGATAGTCCATGAAGGGGTCCATCCCCGCCAGACCTATCGCGAAGTTCACGTGCCCCTCCCCCCCCCCCCCCCCCAACCGATCGGGGTAGTTAACAGCCACTTTGCCTATACCCGGGTAGTTACAGAAAAGTGGGAGCAACACCCGCGCCGATAC
>VXLM01000038.1 GCA_009841605.1 Dehalococcoidia bacterium | reverse complement strand
TTCCCCCTTGATGGGGGAAGGTTAGGATGGGGGTGAAATTCGCGGCGCTAAGGCAATATCCAGAGGTTATGTAACAGTCCCCGTAGGCGTGAATCCATACGCCGGCGCCACAACCCTCCCCATTTTGACACACAAGAACACATGGCCTACCATACCCACGTAATAGAAACTGCCCTGAGCTCGACCCGTGGAACCGTGTGAGACAAAATGAGAATAAGACCGAAGAAAAGGGGATGGCGCCCCTAAGGCGTCCCAAAGTGTCTCATTTGTTTCAAAGTGTCTCACGACCCTGTCGCCTGCCCCGCGTGCGTCCCCGAAACAGCTTCAAATTCCCACCCGGACAGACAACCCGGAGTGAGACAAAATGGGACTGCGAGGAAAAAAGGGGTGTTGAAGGGGTGTCCCAAAGTGTCTCATTTGTCTCATAGTGTCCCACGACACTCCGGTATACTTCGGGCTGCGCCGCCGTCCCGCAATGGACGGTAGGAGGCAGGTGTAACTTGACACCCCGGACACTCTCCACCGACGAAGCCATATCCCACGCCCCCTATGACGAGGAGGAGGCCCTCCTGAATCGTGGCTTCTCCTACGTTGCGGGCATCGACGAGGTAGGGAGAGGGCCGCTCGCCGGGCCGGTCGTCGCGGGAGTGGTCATCCTGCCGCCGCGACCGCAAGGACCATGGCTGGACGGCATCAGGGACAGCAAGGCCATCACGGCAGCCCAGCGGGAGCGGTCCTACGACGCCATCACGGAAAATGCGTGGGCCTCGGCCACCGGAGAAGCATCGGCCCTGGAAATCGACGAGATAGGCATCGTTCCCGCGACCGCGCTCGCGATGAGACGCGCGCTGGACTCGCTCGCCCTCATGCCGCAGTTCCTGCTCATCGACGCCTTCCCGCTCCCCGACATCGACATTCCTCAGAAAGCCATCGTCAAGGGGGATGCTCTCTGTCTCTCCATCGCCGCTGCCTCCATCATCGCGAAGGTCACGCGAGACCGCATCATGAAGGAGATCGACAAAGACTACCCTGAATACGGCTTTGCCGGTCACAAGGGCTACGGCAGCGCCGAGCACATTCGCAGGATCGAGACGCTTGGGCCTTGCCCGGTCCACCGCTACTCGTTCGCACCGATCCGGCACTCCGGCCATTCTCGATGACCACACGGCGTCAGCGCACCGGCGAGCTTGGCGAGGAGATCGCGGCGCGACGCCTCCGCGAGGCGGGATACCACATCGTTGGGCGCAAGCACCGCACGCCGCACGGCGAAATAGACCTCGTGTGCGAGCGCGACGGGACGGTCGTGTTCGTCGAGGTCAGAACGAGGCGTCCAAGCGGCTTCGGCTCGCCAGAGGAGTCGATCACACCGGAGAAAGCTGCCCACATGACCGACTCCGCCCAGCACTACATCCAGACCGCCGACGTGGAGTACCATGACTGGCGAATCGATCTCGTCGCCATCGAGTTGGCCCACAACGGCAGGCTCCTGCGCCTCGACGTGATCGAAAACGCCGTCGAAGTCTAGTGTCCTGTGTCAAAGATTCATCAAACAAATCAGCGCGCTATTTATCCCATCTCCCTTGATGGGAGAGGGTTAGGGTGAGGGTGACTCCCCGGAACACACTCCTCCGCTTTATACAACGAACTTCAGAAACAGGACCCCTGGGAGGCCGCATGACAATACCACTCGACCGGATCAAGTCCATGCCGGCGTTTTCGCCGTACTTTCCGATGCCGCCTGCCCGGTACCGGAATGCCAAGACGCAGATGGTGTACTTCCGAGCGGCGGAGTCGGCCATCGACCGCGTGCTGCCGGACTGCTTCGAGCTTCCGACCGATCCCGTATGCATGGCAATAGGACTCACGGTTCCGTGGTCCGCCAACTACGGGGCGTTCGACGAGAGTGCTCTCTCGGTCTCTTGCCGGTATGAGGGCGAAGAGGGCTGGTTCACGCCCGTCGCGTTTCTCAATTCCAAGTCGAGCATTCCCGCTGGTCGCGAGATCTACGGCACGCCGAAGGTCTGGGCGGATTTTGAGATCGGTTTCGCCGAGCGGGTCATGTACACCAACACCTACGTAGCCGGAACTTCGATCTTGAGCGTCCGGTCTACCATGCACCGTGAGGCCGCGCCGGACGAGATGCCCGCCTCGAAACACTCGTGGCGATTGAAGGCGATCCCCAGAGCCGACGGGAACGGCATGGACGTGCTGCAGCTCATCGACGGAGCGGACGTTAGCTCCGACAGGGAAGTCCATGTATGCCGGGCGGGGGACGGAGTCGTGCAGTTCAACCCCTCTCCCATCTACGACCTCTCGGACTTCACGCCGACCGAGTATCTCGGCGCGTACTACGTCGAGTCCGACTTCACCGAGAACTGGGGCAGGATCGTCCGAGACTTCCTGGAGGACTGATGCACGTCGGTACAGCCAGGATCATCCTCGAACTCCCGGAGAACGGGAGCCTGAAAAGCAAGCGGCGCGTCATCTCCTCCCTGATGACACGGGTGCGGAACAAGTTCAACGTCTCCATCGCCGAGGTCGATTTCAACGACTCGTGGCAGCAGGCCGCGCTCGGCCTGACGGCGGTCTCGAACTCGTCCCGCCACGCCGATGAGGTCATCAGCAACGTGGTCGCATACATCGAGTCCACCGTCGAGGAAGGGTACGTCTCCGGCGTCGATCGCGAGGTCCTGTCGGGGTTCTAATACCCCCTCTCCCGTCCTGGGCTTATAGGGGTAGGCATTCAGCTATTGGTCCACTTTGAAAGCAACCCCACCACTGTCATTCTGAACGCAGCGAAGCGGAGTGAAGAATCTAAAATGCCCGTCCCAAGACAGTGCCGACATGGAGAATTCCTATCCCGTCGGCGAGGATGCGGATGGCGCGTCGACTAACCTGTCTTGCAGTCATGGACTTTAGATTCCTCGCTCCCCTCGGAATGACAGTGAGGCGGGGCCGGATCGTAGCTGGAAATCCTTTTTGCCTACCCCCTCTCCCTTGACGGGAGAGAGCCTGCCCCGTACTCGATACGGGGGCTGGGGTGAGGGTGAAAGCCTACCCCCGTCTGTGGTTCCGAATCGAGGCTGCGGGACCGACCGAAAAGCCCAAGAACTAGACCCCAACCGCCGCCGCGCTGTACCCTATCGGCGAACTACAACTACGGGATTCCCTGAATGAAGCACCTGCTTACACTATTACCTCTGCTGGCCGCGCTGATCGTCGCCTGCGGCGACTCGGAAGAGGAAGAGCAGCCGACCGAGTTCGCGCCCCGCGAGTTGACCGTCTTGGTCGGGGGAGCGAGCGGAACGAGCTCACTCAACGAGTACTTCCCGCGCCATCTGGAGATTCGAGCGGGCGACACCGTCACCTGGCGCATGAACGGAAAGGTCGACGACCCGCATACCGTCACTTTTGCCCGCGACCTGGACGAGGTCGTAGACATCGTTCCGAGGCCGAACGGAGAGCCGGGCGAGTTCATCTTCGCGCCGATCCTCGTCGATCCGACCCGCAGAACCGGCGCGCCGGTGGAGGAGTACAGCCCGGGAGGCTACTTCAACTCCGGCATCATGTTCGGCTACCAGATCAGCGCGGACGTTCCCATCATCGACACCTTCTCGCTGAAATTCCCCGAACCGGGGACATACCAGTACATCTGCGGCATCCACGAGTTCCATCGCGGAACGGTCGTCGTAAAGGAGGCGACCGACCCCGACCTGCCGAACCAGGAGGACATCAGCAGGGCAGCCCGGCTCCAGATGCAGTTCGGCCTGGGCATCGTCAACTCGCTGCAGACCCTGGTCGCTCAGGAAACGACGGTGCTGGACGTTGAGGTCGGACCGGATGGCACCTCGCGGTACATCGTCGCGGCGGGCATGGGAACCCCTGAGGCCGAGGTGCTGGAGTTCTTCCCCCGCAATCTGCAGATAAAGAAGGGCGATACCGTCACGTGGGTCTCCACCCGGTTCCACGCCGTAGTGTTCGCCGGTGACGACGGCGTGCCAATCTTCTACCAGACCGAACAGCGAGCACGCGGCACCCCTCTCATCGTGGCGAACCCTTGCGTCATCTTCCCCTCCGATCAGATACCGGGCGACAGCTTCCCCGATATTCCCTGCACTCCCCCTCCGGAGGGGCCGCCCTCGCATGAGTATGACGGCACCGGCTTCCGCAGCTCCGGCCTAATAGGGTACGGCCAGCGCCCCGGCGGACTGGGTTACTCCCTGACGTTCACCGAGGCTGGCACCTTTTCGTACTCCTGCCCTATTCACCGCGGCATGGTGGGCCGTGTCACCGTCAGCGACGGATAGCACCGTGCGAGTCCAAGGCAAAGTTGCCCTCATAACCGGAGCCGCCTCCAGTGTCGAGGGCCGTCTGAAGGGTCTCGGAGGAAGTGCCGCACACTTGCTGGCCCGCGAGGGCGCGAGTGTCGTCCTCACCGACCTCAACGACGATCTCGGCGAACAGACCGCCGCCGCAATTCGAGAGTCCGGCGGGCGGGCGAGGTATTTCCACCTCGACGTTACCGAGGAGTCCGCATGGAAGAGCGTCATCACGCAGACCGTAGACCTGTACGGACGGCTCGACGTGCTGGTGCACTCCGCCGGCGTGACCTTCCGCACCACCGTCGAGGAGACGAGCGAGGAGTTGTGGGACCTCCAGATGAACGTCCACGTCAAGGGAGCGTTCTTCGGGACGAAACACGCCGTACCTGAGATGCGGAAGACCGAAGGCGGTTCCATCGTCCTGATCTCGTCGCTGGCGGGACTGGTGGGCAGCGCGTCGTCCACGGGCTACCACACCGCGAAAGGGGCCATGCGCCTGTTCGCCAAGACTGCAGCAGTCCAGTACGCCCCGGAAAACATCCGCGTCAATTCCATCCACCCCGGCTTCGTGCTCACCCCTATGTTCGAGCCGCTCATGCACGACCCCGCCCAAGTCGAGGCGCGGCTGGAGAAGGTCCCCATGGGTCGGCTCGGCGAACCGGAGGAGATCGCCAGCGTCATCCTGTTCCTCGCCTCCGACGAGTCGTCCTTCATCACCGGCGCGGAGCTGGCCGTCGACGGGGGCTACACTGCCCAATAGAGGTCACGGCTCCATCCGAGCGACAGCACCGAGATCGACCTGGAGAGAGAGGAAACTCGCCTCTGCTAGATTGCAAAGTTCATGGCATTGAGGTCTTCCTCGTCGAGGAATAGCACTCTTCCGGTACGTTCCTCCATGAACAGGGCAAAGCTCGCCATGAAATCGCGTCCCACTAGCGACGGGATCGGCTGTCTAACCTCAGGAACGTGCATTGTGATCGAAGTCGAGTAGCCTTGGACGGTGAGCGTTGATTCCACAACCCTGGTCGATACCTCACCGCCAATCCCTCTGCTTCTCAGTCCCACGTCGAGCGCGGGGACATCAAGTCCCATGTTTTTGGCGTCAATCGGGGAGAGGATGGTTCGATCGGCTCCCGTGTCCACGAGAAGCTCGACTCCTGACGCTCCAACGTTTGGATGCTTGGGGAATTCAAGGGAGCAGTAGACGAAGGGTCGCCGAATAGCGCCGACAGTCGAATAGTATCCGCGGATCATAGATGAGGCAGTATGAGAAGCTCAGGTTCTTTGGTCATGTGACGTCTGAGAACCTCGTTCGCTGGGACGCCGTCGGCTTCGAGTTGGGCCATGAGCTTGAAGGCGTCATCGGATGCCCCAACCACTCTCCCGTCGAGAATCGCGATCCATTGACCGTCATACTGAGCCAGAAGCTCCGGATAGTGAGCCTCATAGAAGGCAACGTCCCTCGCATGTACCTCTGCTCTTTTCTGGGAATTCCTCAATTGTCCTTCATCCCATACCCTGCATTGGTTTCATTCTATACCCTGTTTGCGGCAGCGTCATCAAAGAAGAAAGCTTCTAGTGATTCAACATCATTATATTGAAGGATGACAGGCTGGGATTTGGTAGGGGCGGGTTTGAAACCCGCCCTGTCGGTGCTACGCCTCCATCCGCGCCACCGCTCCAAGATCGACGCGCAGGACGCGAAGACTCACCGCGATGAGTATGGCGAGGAAGACTGCCGCCAGCGCAGCGTAGACCGGAGCGAGAAGGAACCAGTCCGTCACCGTGAGGAGCGGAGGCACGATGCTGCCGCCGGTCTCGCTCTCGGCGAGGGGTGAGACGAGCAGCAGGCTCATCCGAAACCCCGCCCATGTGCCGAGTGCCAGGGCAATCGCGATGATTGCAAGCTGCTCGAACGTGATCAGCGCTATGAGCTGTTTCCCGGAGAAACCGAAGGACCGCAGGAAAGCAGCTTCGATTCGCCGTCCCCGGTCGGAGAGGATCAGGTAGCTCACGTACCCCGCCGCGGCCGCGCCGACCGCGACCACCAGGGCGAAGATCGCAAGCGCCCGCCATCCTGCCGACATGGCCGGCGACACATTCGTCTCTTCCAGCAGGGAGACACGGTCCGAGCTCTGTATGAAGCGCGTCCGGCCCAACTCTTCGGCCAGTTCTTCTATCTCATCTTCGTCATCTGAGGCCGCCCTGATGTACACCTCGTTCGCCGTCTGAGCGTAGACCGAGTTCAGAACGTTGACGTGGCCGAGCAGCAGGTTCACGTCGGTAATGACGAACCTGTCCGTGCGCTCGCTCATCGTCGGGAAGTTCTTCACGATGTCCATGATGATCACGACGATCTCCCGTCCCGCGAGCTTGATGATCGTCGGCACCCCCAGCCGCAGCCCCGACTGCGCGAATAGCTGCTCGGAAATTACGATCGGCAGAAACTGCCTTGTGGGGGCCTTGTAGAATCCACGGACTCCATGGTCGGTCTGCTGTCCGAAAGTGAACTTGGCCGAGCTTTCACCACGGTATGCCCCGCCCGTGAAGTGCTCCAGGGTGTCGGGATCGAGGGGATCGGCGATGATCGGAAGCCACGTGAACACCGAGCTCTCAAAGTCCTCGACGATGACCTGTTCCTCATCGCCGACGGTTGCGTGAAGGTGGTCCACCAGGACCGTGCCCGACGTTATCCCCCTCTGTCGGATGTCGCCATGGTCCTGCACGTGGACGGCGACCAGGGTGATCGGTTGGCTCAGCCACTCGGGGACCTCCGCGGTCAACAGCTTCCATTCGGAAGGCCCGACATCGCCCAGGAACACTGTTGTGAGCTGTTCGCTCGCATCGCGCAGGAGGATGTTCATCTTCAGGCCTTGATAGTATTCTGCGGGATAGGCCCACAGGCCCACGCCGGTCGCGCCATCCGGCAGGACGGCCAGGGACGACCCTGCTTGCGGTCGAAGATCGGCCACCACCTGATCGAGAGGACGTTCCGAGAAGTCGTCTCGATACCATGCGATGCGGTGGAAGAGGGCGGAGTCGACACCCAGCACCTCGAAGTTGAGAGGCCCGAAGATGCCGTCGGTGCGTATCCCCTCTGCGGCGAGAGCGACGGACGGCATCTCGCGGAAGGTGGATACCCCGCCGATGAACTGCCGGGACATGTTGACTCGCAGGTCTCCCGCCACTTCGTGTCGCACCCGGTCGAGGCGGCTCTGCTCCAGCGTCCCACCCACTGTGGTGGCGAGGACGCTCACTCCCGTTACTAGCACCACAAGCACCACCAACCACGTGTACTGAGCGGGCCGCCTGATGACGTGGCGCAGCGTTATCGAGACCCACACCGGCACGAGCCGCGCCAGTGCCCTCAACAGAACGTAGAGCGGCTGTCCCAGCACCACGGATGCCAGCCCGACGAACGGCCAGAACAGGAGGCTGCTCGGGTCGGGGGAGCTTATCCGGTAGAAGGCAACAACGAGCGAAGCCTGTAGGAGAACGCCCAAGGCGACGGACGGCACTCTGACCGCTTTCGTAGTGGCCCAATAGACGAGACCGAACGCGGCAAGGATCGCCGCTGCTTGAGGCCAGTCGTCGACGCCGATTCCTCTCACGCCGTTGATGATCGTCGCGGGAAGCAGGACGGCGAGCGACACCGTGGCCACAACGTTCAGCAGCGCGGGCGACTCGCCCCCGACGTAGCTGACGAACAGCGGGAACAGCCGCATGAATAGGAGCGCGACCGCTATCAGGAAGAGCACGGGAGCGAGCAGGAGTGTCTCGTTTATGTCCACGTCCCCGAAGAGTCCGCCCGACACAACGGCTCCACGCGCCTGGAGCTCCCAGAATATGAGACCGCCGAGCACGAGAAAGACAACGTCCAGATGGTAGCGATGCAGCAGCGACGCGGCGGGCGGACGGGCCGCGCGGAACTTCTGCGCGAGCACTCCCCCCTGCGCCGTCAGCACGCTCGGCAGCACCACTGCCGCGAGGCAGAGCAGCCCCACGATCCAGGCGACGATAAATGGCGCCAATTGGGGCACGATTGGCAGCAGACCCCCATCGGTTAACCCCCTGAAATGGGGAGTTACCCCCGCGACCGCCACGAGCGCTATCGCCAGGACGGGGGACACCACGATCGCCACGGCGGTCAACAGAATACCCTCGAACGAGTAGATGCGGAAAAGGGCAGTCAGTCCGAATCCTCTCGTTCTGACGAGAGCGTGGTCTTCTTCCCGGCTTTGCACCAGGTAGCTGATCATCATGCCGAGGTAGAACGCCACCGTCACGGCGAGGACGGCCAGCAGCAGGACCATCGGGATGCGCGCGAAGAAGGCCCTCGCCTCGGCTCCGTTGATCACGCGGTGAAGGGGAGACGACAAATTGGTTCCGAAGAGCTCGGCGTTCAGTTCACGCTCGAATTCGTCGAGTCGCTCAATGGTTTCTCCTCCGGTCCACGACTTGAGCGCCTCCGGCTCCATCTGGATGAACCATATCGCGTCCATCACCATGCCGGGCAAAGTCGTGCTGATGGCGTCGGACACCGCCTGCTCGGTTATGAACAGGGGCAGCGGCGGCGGGCCGCTCTCCGGGTCATATAGGGTGGGCGGGTTCAACATCCCAGAGGCGATGGAGACCAGAGTCCCGTCGAGGCTCGTGTTGTCTGCCACGCCCACGATGCGCACGGTCACCCTGGCGGGCGCTTCCTGTGAGACGCCGACCTTCACCTCGTCCCCGGCGCCTACGCCGTACAACTTGCTGGCGTTCTCGCTCACGACCGCTTCGATGATCGGCCCGTCAGGACCGTCCTGCACGGTCGGACTCGCATGAGCACCGGATACCAGCTTGATGTAGAAATCGGAGTTCGTCAGGTTTCTGACGATTGCAGCCGGGGGAGCGAGACTGGTCGGCTCTGAAATTCCTCCCGCATCGATCCAGAGGTTGTGACTGCTCAGGATGCGTTCCCTGTCGTCATAGGCCGGCAGGATGTGACTGTCGACTGCGTCGCCGACGATCTGCTCGATTTCCTGGAAGCGCGACTCGGTGAGGATGAGGTTGTTGGTGAAGATGAACGCCGTCGAACCCGACCTGCCGAGATTGTCGATCTCGAGGTTGATGCTCAGCTGCGTCAGGGACGAGACATAGACTGGCACCGCCGATACGAGGGTCGCGGCCGCCACGACGCCTGCGAGGACGCTGGCAAGGAGCCACCGGCTGTTCGCCACGCGCCTGCGTACCAGTCCCCGGAAGGTGAGGGAATGCATGTGACTACGATGCCGATGAATACGAACGAGACGGTGATATCGTCACGATGCTGGGGAGGATGGACAATATCATTCGCACGTGTCGCCTACGTGATCTGGAATACCGCTGAATCGTACAGCATCGCCGACGCGGATACCAAACTCGCTCGCCTCCCCGGCGTTGATCTCGAAGTTGTACGCCGCCGCCGCGCTCGGCCTGTAGCTGGGCAGGTCGGACGCGTCCATCACCATGCCGGGCAAAGTCGTGCTGATGGCGTCGGACACCGCCTGCTCGGTTATGAACAGGGGCAGCGGCGGCGGGCCGCTCTCCGGGTCATATAGGGTGGGCGGGTTCAACATCCCAGAGGCGATGGAGACCAGAGTCCCGTCGAGGCTCGTGTTGTCTGCCACGCCCACGATGCGCACGGTCACCCTGGCGGGCGCTTCCTGTGAGACGCCGACCTTCACCTCGTCCCCGGCGCCTACGCCGTACAACTTGCTGGCGTTCTCGCTCACGACCGCTTCGATGATCGGCCCGTCAGGACCGTCCTGCACGGTCGGACTCGCATGAGCACCGGATACCAGCTTGATGTAGAAATCGGAGTTCGTCAGGTTTCTGACGATTGCAGCCGGGGGAGCGAGACTGGTCGGCTCTGAAATTCCTCCCGCATCGATCCAGAGGTTGTGACTGCTCAGGATGCGTTCCCTGTCGTCATAGGCCGGCAGGATGTGACTGTCGACTGCGTCGCCGACGATCTGCTCGATTTCCTGGAAGCGCGACTCGGTGAGGATGAGGTTGTTGGTGAAGATGAACGCCGTCGAACCCGACCTGCCGAGATTGTCGATCTCGAGGTTGATGCTCAGCTGCGTCAGGGACGAGACATAGACTGGCACCGCCGATACGAGGGTCGCGGCCGCCACGACGCCTGCGAGGACGCTGGCAAGGAGCCACCGGCTGTTCGCCACGCGCCTGCGTACCAGTCCCCGGAAGGTGAGGGAATGCATGTGACTACGATGCCGATGAATACGAACGAGACGGTGATATCGTCACGATGCTGGGGAGGATGGACAATATCATTCGCACGTGTCGCCTACGTGATCTGGAATACCGCTGAATCGTACAGCATCGCCGACGCGGATACCAAACTCGCTCGCCTCCCCGGCGTTGATCTCGAAGTTGTACGCCGCCGCCGCGCTCGGCCTGTAGCTGGGCAGGTCGGACGTATCTGTACCAGGCTTCGGGAAGGGAACGTTGGCAGTGATATCCACGACGCGGCAGTCCTCCGATATCCACACGAAGTCGAGCGCAAACCGCACCTTCCTCATCCAGAACGAGGACACCTCCCGGTCCTCGAAGATGAACAACATGCCCGTCCCCGGCTCCAACCCGTCCCTTTCTGAGAGTCCCGTGGTCCGCTCCACCGAGTTAACCGCCAGCTCCGCCGGAAACAGGGCGTCGCCGATCATGACCGAGGCGTTGAGCTCCAGCACCTCATACGTGGGTGCGGGACTCGGAGATGGAATCGGTGTCGGGATGGGTGTCGCGGTGGAGATCCGACTCGAACCGGGCACGGTTGCCGCCGTGGTCGTCTCGTTTGATGAGGGCAGCGTTGCCTCGGTCGTGGTCTCGTTAGGGGCGGGGAATGGAGCCAATGTTGCCGGTGGGTAAGGTATGCTCGTCCGTGTGCCTGCCGGACTGGGTACCGGCCTCGTCAGATCGGAAGGACGGGTGGCCGCTGTGTCGTTCGGCGACGGGGTAACCAGCATGGGACGGGCCCCGCCGCAGCCCACGCAGACCAGGAGCATGAGCAATGCCACTGCTACGAAAATATGCTCCGACAATCCATCGTAGGGGCGACCCTTGTGGTCGCCCGTCTCAGGCGAAGCGTCTATTTTCATTCCAGGTTGGTGAGGGAGCCGACCCCCATAAAATATTCCGATGACGGTTTGCCTCACGATAGCTCGACCACCGTGACGCCGATTCCCCCCTCGCGATGGTCGGCGTACCGATACGACTTGACCAGCGAGTTCCTGTCGAGCGTCTCCTGCACGCTCTGCCGCAATACCCCGCGCCCCTTCCCGTGAACGATTCGCACCGAGTCCGCGCCGTTTCGCAGGGCCCTGTCGAGAAACTCCTCGACCGAGACCGCCGCTTCATCTGCCCGCATCCCCAGGATGCGGAGCTCATTGCTCATCACGACAGGTTCGAGATCGTAGTTGACGCTTCGTGACGGTCGCGGCTCCTCCACAGACGTCCCTTCTTCGACCGGCGTCAGGCGATTCACGTCGAGGGTGAACCGCGCGTCGCCCACGATGACCGTCGCCTCGTCGCCGCCTGAGTCGATGGACTGAACGGCCCCCTGCACGTTCAGCCCCATGATCCGGACGACATCCCCCACGCGAATCGGGCGAGGCGGCTCCGTGGGGGATTCAACCGATGCCTGCTTCCGATTCTCGACTTCTACGCGCGCGCTCTCCAATTCCAATCGCGCCCGCTTGATTGCCTCATAGTCAACCGGCTCGCCGCCCGGAGCGTCCCACGACAGCGCCGCCTCCGCTCGGCGGAGCTTCCGTCGGGCGTCCTCGAACTGCGCCGACACCTCCGCCCTCATGTCTGCCAGCATATCGTCCCGACGAGACTGAACGTCCCGAATCTCGTCATCGAGCGCTTGCTTGGCCGACTCCGCCTCGCGCTTCGCCTTCTCGGCTTCTTGGAGCATGGACTTGAGCTGCATGCGCTGCCCTTGAAGCTCGTCCAGCCAGTCCTCGAACTGCAGGTACTGCGGCTCCATCAGCCGGGCCGCCTCGTCCATGATCTCCTCCGGCAGACCCAGCCGTCGCGCGACCGACATCGCGTAGCTCCGGCCCGGAATGCCCATCGTCAGGTGATACGTCGGCCGCAGCGAGTTCGGTTCGAGGTCGACGCTCGCGTTCATCATGCCGGGCGAGGCCTCGGCAAATGCCGCGACCGTCCGGTGGTGCGTCGTCACCACGGTCTTCACGCCCTTCGTGGCGAGGTCGTGCAACACCGCCTTCGCTAAGGCCGACCCCTCCTCCGGGTCGGTGCTCGTGCCAAGCTCGTCGAGCAGCACGAGTGACCTCGTCGTCGCATGGTCGAGTATCTCGATGACGTTCAGCATGTGCGAGCTGAACGTCGACACTGACCCCGCGATGCTCTGCTGGTCTCCCACGTCAGCGTACACTCCGTCGAATATGGGGAAGGCGCTCCCTTCCTCCGCAGGGACGAAAAGCCCCGACTGGTGCATCAGCGCCAGCAGCCCCACGGTCTTCATCGCGACGGTCTTGCCCCCGGTGTTCGGCCCGGTGATGACCAGCACCGACGACTCCCCGTCAATGCCGACCGTGACCGGGACCGCGTCGTCCCCAAGCAGCGGATGACGCGCGTCCACGAGCCGGATCACGAGCGGAGCGTCGCCGTCGTCCTCCACACCTGCCGCGACGCCGTTCAGCCGGGCGCTGTACCGTGCCCGCGCCATGATGAAGTCGAGCCGAGCCGTGAGCCGCATCCCCATCCTGATGTCGTCCGCCACCGCGCCGACAAGCTCCGACAGGTCGATCAGCACCCTGCGGGTCTCCTCGTCCTCTTCCAGCGCCAACTCCCGCCACGTGTTGCAGGCGTCAACCGTCGCGAACGGCTCGATGAACAGCGTCGCGTCCGTCTTCGATACGTCGTGAACGATGCCGGGCACCTTGTGGCGCAGCTCCGTCCTCACCTGCAGGACGAGACGGTCGCCACGCACGGAGATCACGTTGTCCTGCAGCGCCTCCTCCCCGACGGGTGAGCGCATCACTCGTTCGAGGGCCTCGACCGCCTTCTTGTACGCGGCGCGGACGCTCCGGCGCAGTGTGCCGAGCGTGGGAGTCGCGCTGTCGAGCACCTCCCCGCGGATGCCGATCTTCTGCCTCACCTGCCGCTGCACGTCGAGCAGATCAGGTATGCCGGACGCTATCTCCGCGAGCACCGGCGCGCTGGCCGTGTTCCGCGCAAATGCCGACCTCGCGCGTCCAAGCACCTCCAGCGAGTCCGCCACCTCCAGCAGCTCCTTGCCCGTCAGCACCCCGCCAAGACTCGCCCTGTCCACCGCCTCCGTGGCATCCACCCTCGCGCTCAGGTCGGGGTCTCCCGACTCTTCCAGGTAGGCCACGCCGTCGCGCGTCTCACGCTGCAGCTCCTCCACCTCCCGCGCCGTGTACACCGGTGTAATTCCCCTCGCAAGCTCCTCGGCCAGAGGGAACGTCGTGTTCGCGACCACCGCCGCCTGCACGTCCGGGTAGTCCAGCGCGTCAAGCGACTTGCGCCGAATCAGGTCGATAGGGGATTTCTTTCCGGAGGTGGAGTGGACCATTGAGTGTGTTGCGCGGGCGACTTTGCGATGTGCGGTGGAAGCCCTTATCGCAAGTCCGTTTCGAGTGTTCAACCAATTAATTATATCCGATTCAGGGCATACCGGCGTTGTATAATGGCCTTCGGCCAGGGCCTTTCCATTGTCGCAACAAGGGGCATAAGGAAAGAGCACGGAAATCCCTTCTCCCTTGACGGGAGAAGGTTAGGATGAGGGTGACGAACGGCCACCCCCTCCAGACCGCTACCGCAGGGAGAGAAAACATGGCACGCAGCGTAACCGTCCAAGCGCCCGCGACGAGCGCCAACATGGGCCCGGGGTTCGACTGCCTCGGCATCGCCCTCGACATCTGGAACACCGTGCGCGTCGACACCGGAGCGACCGGCTTCGAGATACGCGGACTCGGACACGACGAGCTCCCGACCGGCCCCGACAACCTCGTTGCCCGCTCCTTCCAACTCGCCTGCGAGGAGGCGGGACAACCCGCGCCGGACGTCCGCTTCACCTGCACCAACGAGATACCCCTCGGTCGCGGACTCGGCAGCAGCTCCGCCGCCGCCGTCGCCGGCATCGTCGCCGCCAACGAGCTGCTCGGACGCCCATTAGATGACGTGAGCGTCCTGGCCATCGCCTCCCGGATCGAGGGACACCCCGACAACTCCGCCGCCGCGCTCTACGGCGGGTGCCAGGTCGTCGTCCACGACGGGGACCGCCTAATCACCTCGACCGTCTCCATACCCGAGCGCCTCAGCGCCGTCCTCTTCGTGCCCGACATGCCCATGCCCACCGCCGAGGCCCGCTCCGTCCTCCCGACCGACATATCCGTGCAGGACGCCGTCTTCAACATGGGCCGCGTCGGCCTCCTAGTCAACGCCCTCGCCACCGGCGACCTCGACCGCCTCGCCGTCGCCACGCAGGACCGCCTCCACCAGCCCCCACGCCAGCAGATCTTCCACCCCATGAAGGTCATCATGCGCGCCGCCCTCGACGCGGGCGCACACGGCGCGTTCCTCTCAGGCGCCGGCTCCACCATCCTCGCCCTCTCATCCTCCCGCGAAATGACCATCGGCTACGAAATGGCCGAAGCCGCCTCGAAGGCGGGTGTGGACGGTGACGTCATCGTCACCAAGCCAACAACCGGGGGCGTGCGGGTGCTGGGGTGACGGAGCTTAGATACGCATAAGGGGACAGCTACTTAAGAATTCATGGACTTGGAGTTCCCTAGATTTCGTTGTTGAGCAGGAAAGTTTAATTTCTGAGTCGAGTTTTTCTATTAGATCTGAGGATCCGTAGGCAGTTTGCTGTGTATAAGATTGCGAGAACTACACAGACACCATTAATTCAATTGACCAGCTTACGACTTGAACCTCCGTATCGCCAACAGAATGCGCTTTGTTTCTACAAACAAATACAGTTCATCGTCTTGAGTGATGACTCGTGAGTGCATGGTGGATAGTCTTATGGGAAACAGCCGTTGAAACGATTCTTGGATAGAGGATTTGCGAACAAAGATTTCTTCGAACACTTCCTGCCAGTTATTACTCATGGTGATAATCGTTACATAATCCGAAAAGTCTGCATAAGAGATCAAAGGCCAGACATTCTCTCTATGGTCCTTTGCCTTCTGTTGTTTCTCTTTCCATTGCTTACACATTTCCCCAGGAACTCGGTGTTTGATCCAGTTCGATCCGAACCTCTCCTTCATAAGGTCGTCAATAAATTTCCTTATCTCAGTTTCAAAACGTTGTAGTGTATCATGGGCAACGTTTGTGCGTTCAAACGCGATTTCAAGCTCTGAGTTTTCTTGGTCAGAATCGAGATAATCATCGCCGTAATGATCAGAAGGTTGATTCTTTATGCCCGAAGAAATAACGAGCTCGTCAAAGGTAGCACTGGGAAACGCAGTTAAGTTGGTGTTCAGGCCTTTTGCTTCATAGAATGACGCCCTGACGACGGGATTGGCGATTACGTCGGTCTGCAGAACGATCTCTTCGCGCCAATCGCCTAGATCAATCCGCAGGGCTTCAGTCATGTCAACATCAAATGATTTGATATTACTGAGAGCATGGCCGATGCCCTTTAGCGCTACAAAGCCATCAAGCGACTGTAGTTGGTTTTCGGTATCGAGCCAAGAGTTCCTCATAGTTTCAAAGGAACGGTGAATCTCAGTCAATTGTAGGTTATAGCGCTCCATAGTTTTCAGTACTGTGTTTTTCTCGAATTCTTGTAGCAACTGGATCGCGTTAGTGAGGTTAGGTAGATAGAACCGCTCATTAGACACTTGCACAAGTTCTTGTATCTTTTGAAATTCCTCCATGGTCTCCAGGATAGATGGCATGTAAGCAACACGACGAGACAACTCTTCAACAGGTACGAGAGCAGCACGCGTAATTTCACTGAGCCTTATGACGTCTTGATTAATCTTCATCATTTTTGTGTTTTTCTCAAGGGCCTGTAGCGCCTTTGTGTAAGGTAATAGTTGGAATCGAAGTTGCTCTTGGACTCTCAGAATGTTCCTAATGTTCTTGTTAGTCATTATTGTGACCTCACGTCCAGAATTGTGCTAATGTATCGCAGTCTTGGTTAAGTAAGGACGGTTAGTGTGGACATTGGTTCAGCATTTTATGCAAAATCTATCCAATCATATTTCAGGAATGACTACTACAAAAGCACCTCTAGTTGGTTCGGCGTTGTGGCCGCAGCGTGCCTTGATTCGTCACTGATTAGGCTTTTGAAATCAGAGATGCTTAACACTCCACTAGATAATCCATTAGACGGGATTCGTACCGAAGCTGGATGTTTTCGGTAAATTGCCATGAGTCTAGCCTTCGCGATATGCTTCTTCTCGGAGGGCTCCCCTTCATTCTCAGTGTAGTCAGTCCCAACTGATGCCTCAAGTAAATTGTCAAAGCTGCGGGATTACGGTTTTTGCTAACGTCCAACCCCCTCCGCTTGCCACCCACCCAGGCGCGTATA
>VXLM01000074.1:5573-17444 GCA_009841605.1 Dehalococcoidia bacterium | reverse complement strand
AAACATTAGCATTCCGGACGACAGGACTTTGGTAGTGCCCTTGCGCTCTCCTCAGGGAGACTTCCTGGAGCGCACCCTGGCCACTATGTCGCTGGTAGTTCCGGAAGGTTCAACAGGTGGACCGGACGCGATTGGGAGCGGCCCTTTCAAGCTCGAAACGTACGAGGCCGGCAAGGGCATGCGCATGGTGCGAAACGAGGACTACTGGGGTGGACCTCCCCCCTTGCTGGACGGGATGGAGGTAGTTGTAATCAATGACGCGAACGCACGGTTGAACGCCCTGAAGGGCGGAGAGATTGAGTTCGCCGCAGGGATAACTCCGACTGCCGCGCGAGCCGAGGCGAACAATCCAGACATCGTTCTGCTACCCGCGGGCGTAGCCAATTCAACCGCGCATTCCTTCGCGGCCAATACCCAGATTCCGCCCTTTGACGACCCGGATGTAGTGCGAGCCCTCAAACTGGCGGTAGACAGGGAGGCGCTCGTCAACACGGTGTTGCTGGGATTCGGCGATGTTGGGAACGACATTGTCGGTAAAGGACTTCCGGGATACAACGACTCGCTGCCCCAAGTCGAGCGCAACGTCGAGGAGGCGCGTCGTCTCTTCGAAGCGGCGGGCGTCACAGACCTCACCATGCTGACCGGCGAGGTGGTTCCCGGTACTTTGGCCGCAGCGGAGCTGCTGGTACAGCAACTGGCTGAGGTCGGCGTAACTCTGACTCTGGATGAGATTCCAGCCGACCAGTACTACGCCGACTTTATGCTGCTCCTATCAACCCCTCTGCAGTCCGCATACTGGACTAATCGCCCGGCTGCGACTCACGCCTCCATGATGACCGGGTCTAACGGGTCTTTCAATCTATCCGGGATTGCCGGCGAAGAGTACGATGCAATACTGGGAGCACTCGTAGCAGAGGTGGATACCGAGCGGCGCAATCAGTTGGGCCTCGATGTTCAAGCGTATCTCCACCAAAACGACGGCATGGTGGTATGGGCTTTTCAGGAGGACATCAACGCGGCCGTGCCTAACTTGGACGGTGTGACCTACAGCCAATCGGCACCGCGTTTCCACCAGGCAAGCCTAGCAGAGTAATCTTGAATGCGCGGACAGCTACCGAAGGTAATTCTACGCCGAATCGGCGCGAGCGTAGGCGTGCTCTGGGTCGTTTCCGTCCTGCTTTTTACGGCGACATACGTGCTGCCCGGCGACCCCGCCACGCGTATTCTCGGCAACCGGGCTACGCCGGAGACGGTTACTGCCCTGCGCGAGGAGATGGGCCTTAACCGCCCGTATCCGGAGCAGTATTTTAGTTGGCTCACAGGCTTCGTAACCGGAGACGCGGGGACCACCGTGGCCGGCAATGATGTCTGGCCGATCCTGCGTGAGCGGGGGAGCAATTCGCTGATTCTCGCGGCTGTGGCTTCCCTGCTTGTGATCGCTATCGCGATGGCGTTGGGCGTATCCAGCGGGATGAGAGCCGGCCGCCGCACCGATCACGCCCTGACAGTTGGCGCGCTGATGGGTGTGAGCGTACCTGACTTTGTCCTCGCTGGAGTCCTGATTGCAGTGTTCGGCCTTGCGCTGGAATGGCTGCCTCCCGTATCCCTCGTGACTGCGGGTATGATGCCCCTTGATCGCCCAGAGATTCTGTTGTTGCCGTCCGTTTCATTGGCCGTGCCGGCTGGAGCATGGGCTAGTAGATATGTGCGGGCAGCAGTAGTCAATGCCCGTACTGCGCCGAACGTCGAGGCCGCTCGCCTCGCGGGACTGTCGCCCGCAAGGGTCTTTGTCAGGCATCTGCTTCCCGGCGTATTGGGATCTATTTCCCAGGTGATAGCTGCTGCAACCGTGTTTCTGGTTGGCGGCGCGGTAGTCGCCGAACAGGTCTTCTCCTATCCGGGCCTGGGGTCGCTGCTCGCTAGCGCCGTAAAGGTCAAGGATGTGTCAATAGTACTGGCAACGGGACTCTTGATGGCGGCAGTGGTCATCGCCGTATTTACCTTTGCCGACCTCATCGGCCTGCTGGTGAACCCGCGGCTAAGGCGGACGCCATGAACACGTGGACTCGCTCCACCGAAGCGCTGACCGACCGGTTGCTGTCGGAAGCGCAGGTTCCACGTTCGTTGCAGGAGTACGGGGGCCGAATTGCGCTCGTGCTGATAACTCTGCCGGGTGTCTTGGTAATACTCCTTGCAGCGATCGGCCCGTGGATTGCGCCCCAGTCCGTAGGGGCAAGCATTGCTCTGCCGTTCATGCCCCCCGGCGAGGGATTTCTGTTCGGGACGGACAGACTTGGTCGCGACCTTTGGTCTCAGATTCTCCATGGTGGGCGCGGCCTTCTTATAGTGCCGCTTGTGGCAACGGTAGCCACAGTGGCCGTCGGCACAGCGGTGGGAATGACGATGGGATATCTACAGGGCCGGGTGGAAACGGTGCTGCTTGCCGTAACCGATGTACTGTTAGTCTTGCCTCCTGTGATTGTGTTGCTGGTGCTCGCGTCGGGGTGGGGTGGTGGCGCCCCGGTGATTGTACTGACGATGGTGCTTACGGGCGCACCCTTCCTGGCAAGACTCGCGCGCGCTGCTACCCTCGAGGTATGCCGAGCGCCCTTTGTACTGGTTAGCATCACGCAAGGCGACAGCACCTTCACAATACTGCGGAGGGACGTGCTGCCCAACGTCGCCGGTCCGGTGCTTGCAGACTCGGGCATGCGTTTCGTGGGTGCGCTCTACCTTGCCGCGGCCCTCAGCCTTCTCGGATTTGGACCGCAGGCGCCGGAAACGAATTGGGCGGTGATGATCCGAGAGAATGCCGAGGGCGCCGGTCTGAACCTGTGGGCCCTTGTTCTGCCCGCGTCGATGATTGCTCTCATGTCTATCTCGGCAAACTTTATCCTACAGGCCTTTGCAGACAGGATAGCTAGATGAATGCGAAATCGAAAGACGACGCTTTGGAAGTTGAAGGACTCAGAGTCGAGGACCGGAGTGGCCGGGCGGTACTGCACGACATATCCTTCTCCCAGTCGCGGGGAGATAGGTTGGGAGTAGTCGGGGAATCCGGCGCCGGGAAGACCACGTTGGCCCTGAGCCTTCTAGGGCATTTTCGTCCTGGTCTTCGGCATGTCGCCGGCTCGATACGAGTGGTGGGTCGGGAGGTTCTTGCTTCTTCGTCTCGCGGCCTGCGCGACTACCGTCGAACGGTGGTTTCCTACCTCGGGCAGGACCCTGCGGCTGCGCTTACGCCGAGCCTCCGTGTGGGCGACCAAGTTGCTGAGCTCATGCTCGGCAAATATGACGCCGAGTCTGTTCGCGCCCGGCTCGAGGCCGTCGGATTGCCTGGTGCCGCACACTTCGCCCAGAGGTATCCACACGAAGTGTCGGGAGGTCAGCTCCAGAGAGTTGCGATAGCGCGCGCCCTGGCTCCCAATCCGGCTGTGCTGGTCCTAGACGAGCCGACCGCGTCTATGGACATCGTGACCCGGCGGTCAATTACCCGGGAAATCGAGCGTCAGGCAGACATCCTGGGAATTACGTTAGTGCTAATCTCTCACGACCTCAAGACGGTGGCCCAAGCGACGAACCGAATTCTGGTGCTCCGCAACGGTCGGATAGTCGAACAGGGCGACATTGCCGAGACCCTGTCGAGACCAAGCCATCCCTACACCTCCGAGCTGGTAACCGCGTTTGACCACGCACGACGCGTCACAGGAGAAACGTCCCGCCCATCCAACGGCACTCCCGCGCTTGCAATACGAGGATTGACGGCCGGCTATGGCCGCCGAGGGCGCGCGACCCGCGTTGTCGATGGCGTTGACATCGACGTTCACCATGGAGAGTGCGTCGCCCTGATAGGCACCTCGGGCGCTGGCAAGACAACAATCGCCAACTGCCTTCTGGGACTTCATGAGCCTGATTCAGGCTCCGTAGCCGTGGAGGGCGTGAATCTTGCGGCGCACGTACGGGACCGTCCAATTCACGTCCGTAGGTCCATACAGTTCGTCCCGCAGGACCCTCAAGGATCGCTGAATCCTCGTCGTCGGGTCGGCGATACCCTCTGTCACGCCCTTCGCTCCATGCGCGGCCTCAATCGCTCCGAGGCGAACGTCGAGGCTCAAGCCCTGATTGGCCGCGTGCGGCTGTCTCAATCACTTTTGTCGCGATTCCCGCGCGAGCTCTCGGGGGGCGAGCGTCAGCGTGTAGCCATTGCTAGAGCTCTGGCTGCCGAACCGCGAGTGCTCGTCTGCGATGAAGTGACGTCGGCGTTGGACGTGGGCGCCGAATCATCCGTTCTGGACCTGATCGACGAACTCAGGCGAGAGAGAGGGATGGCGGTGTTGCTCATCGCTCACGACCTGCGAGTAGTTCGCCGAATCGCGGATAGGGCAGTCGTTTTGCACGACGGCGGCATTTGCGATCACGGGACTGTCTCCAAAGTATTCGACGCGCCGGAGCATGAGTTTACGCGCTCGATCCTGAAGGCCGATCTACCCGTATCTGAAATCTTGTGTGGACGTCTGAAGACGGGAGCGTAGGTGGGCTCCTGAGTTAGGCGGGTCTTGTCCTTCCTGGAAGGCGACCTCAATAAAGGTAACCGAGACTGCCGGTCGGTAGAGGTATACTACAACCGGCTTCGAGCTATCACGGTTAAAGTAGAATCTCCCACCGAAGAGTTGGCAAATCGGCACGCCTTGGCCCACTCTTGTGGTAATTTGCAGTTAGGTTCGATTCCTCCTAGAGGACTCGGTTACGCACGACTAGCTCCTGGGTACTCTTCGTCACACCAAGCTCTCTAGAGCAGGTCACGGTTCCTGCCCTTTAGTCCGACTCGCCGGCTCCCCCTACGGGCTGGAATTCAGGCATCACCTCGGCGGCGAACCATTCCAGGTCATCGCGCATGACGCGGGGCGGTATACCAAGGCCGCCGGCCTGAACGAAGACCCTCTTCAGGCCGGGGAAACGGTCCTGAATGTCGGCGATCGTTTCGCGCACGTGCTCGGGTGGGCCGCAGACCCAGGTGCCTCGCTCGACGAGGTCTTCAACAGTCGGCAGGCCGGCCAGAGGGGCCTTGGCCGGATCCGCGGTGGCTTGTATCTGCTCCTTCGACAGGTGCGGCATACGTCCCAGCGGGACCACCGCTTTGAGCCACTCCTCGTGGTAGGGCGTTGCCTCGCGCATCGCACGCTCTCGAGTGTCCGCCATATGCAGGTTGACCCCAAGGGCGATGTCCTCTCCCAGCTCGGTCTCGCGTCCGCTCCTTGCCAGGGCGTCGCGGTACTGCGTCGCCAAGTTCTCGGCCCGGCCGCCGGGAACCGTGTCACCGACGATGACTCCTTTGATTCCGTGGTGGGCCATGAAGTCCAACCCGCGCTGCGTGGCGTTCGTGATGGGCTGCCAGACCTCGACTGGCTGGGTGATCGGACGCGGCACCAGTGTAATCTCCTCCAGGGTGCCCAGGCGAAGGGGGACCTGTGGAGGCAGGTTGTAGTGCCTGCCCCTGTGCGAGAACGAGCCCTCACTGAACGCCTTTAGGATGATCTCGACCTGCTCTTCGAACAGTTCGCGGTTGGCGTCGTTGTCGATCAAAGGCCCGCCCAGTGTCTCGACCTCGCGGTAGATGTAACCGCGTCCGATGCCGAACCGGACGCGTCCGCCAGTCATGATGTCGGCGGTGGCAAAATCCTCGGCCAGACGCAACGGATGCCAGGCCGGCACCGTGTTGAACATCGCCCCGATCTTGAGTCGCTCAGTGAACTGCGAAAGATACAACGCCCACATCGGCACGTTCGTCGTGCCGCCGTAGCCTTCTCTTTGGAAGTGGTGCTCCCCTACCCAAAACGTGTCGTAGCCGGTCCGGTCCATGAGTTCGGCGAACTCTCGCGCCTCGCGGTACACCGTGACGAGATCGTTATTCGACGGTCGCCGGTTCTCAACAGGAGTGCCCGCGAAGCCGAGTCCGTCCATCTCGATGTGGCCGCCGTAGAAGCTGTCGAAGTATTCGATCAAATCTCTTTAAACCTTTTGGGTAGCGCCGATACTATCAGAACCAACGGCGGACCGGCGCTTCAATACGGAAGGTGCATGCATGCAGTTCAAGCCGCCCTACCCTTCAATATCATCATGTTGAACCACTAGGCGGAGGCTGAATCAGGACTATCGAGCTCGCCCGCCCAGATTCGCTGCATCTCTGCGGAGGATCGCAGAAGGTCGTCGAGCTTACCCTCGGCATCAACCTCGCCTTCCCTGAGGACGATGATGTTGTCCGCTCGGCGTAACGCGGAGCGGCGATGGGAAACGACAAGCGACGTGACATCCTGCATCTCGAAGACGCGCTGCCAGAGCAGGTGTTCCGTCTCGACGTCCAAAGCGCTGGAGAGGTCATCGAAAAGGAGCAGGTCGGGCTTCCTGACGAACATTCGTGACGCTGCCGTGCGCTGCGCCTGGCCCCCCGAAAGCTTGACTCCTCTCGGCCCAACCACAGTGTCGAGTCCGTTTTCGAGAGTCGCAACGTCGGGCTCCAACACGGCCAGCCGGATAGCCCCGTCCACATCGGTTTCGTCCTGTTCCAGTCCGAGAAGGATGTTGTTTCGCAGGGTGTCACTGAAAAGCCGAGGGACCTGCGGCGTGTACGCGCATCGTGGCGGAACGAGGAATTCCCACGGAGCCTCAACCACTCTGCCGTTCCACAGGATTTCGCCACGGTCAATCGGTACAAGTCCCAGCAGCGCCTGCAGCAATGTCGTCTTGCCGGACCCGATCCTGCCCGTTACGACCGTGAACGTGCCGCGCGGAAGATCGAGGTCCACCTCCTTGATGCCGGCCATCGAGTTTGGATAGATGCATGTAAGTCCTCGTACCTCCAATCGTTCCAACGGCTGCGTTGAAGTTTGGGGAACCCTTTGTGGCGGATGGGAACCGCCCCTCAGGTGCAAGGGCTCACCACCAAAGAGAGCCCTTCCATCACCAGTAGGAGTTAGCGGAAGAAGACGTCCGAAGGACACCGCCGACCTTCTCACGCTCGACAGCAGGGATGCGAAAGTCTCAGGGAATGATGAGACGGTCCCGCCGGCTACGTACGCGACAAAGAGCGAGAAATCTCCCACCGTGAACGTGCCTGCACGCATCATCTGCGACGCCGCGATGAGTATCACCCCCGTCGTGATGGCGATGCTTCCCTTGTTTACGCCGGTCACCAGCCGCAGGACGATTCCGTTCTTGAGACTTGCGACCCTACGCACGTCGCTGAGCCGGTCGAATCTGTTCAGGGTGTGGTCCTGGGTCCCGGCGAGCCGAACCGCTTGAATTACACTCAGAACCTCGCCGAGGAAGGAGGTAAGGGCACCGGATGACTCCCTCTGCGCCCGCTGGCTGGAGCGGATCAGCCCTCCGAACGCTCTCGTGATGAGAATTGCCGCCAGAGCCGGAGCAAACGCCACTACGGTCATCCAAGGATCGATTCGGACCAACACGAAGAGCGCGATGCCAAAGGAGATCACCTGCCCTGTCATCGCCGGAATCGAGAACAGCGGTCCGAGGATCTCCGCCACGTCGTCTCGCAGGCGATTTATCGTCTCCCCCATACTTGGCCGCGACCTGCTTGGCGGACTGTCAATGAGTCCTTCGAATGCGTTTCTTTGCATCCGTGCAGCTATCAACTCGCGCAAATAGCTTTCGAAGCTTTGCCCGCCGTTTCTGACGAAGCTCACGATGAATTGAACGACCACGTAGAGGATGACTATGGTCGATACGTCGAACCTGGCCTGTGCATCAGGTTCCAGTGCGTTGAAGAACTCGCGAGTTATAAGGCCTACCGCCAGAGGCAGGCTTGTAAGGACGACTGAGAATATCCCGTTCGCCGTGAACAGCAAAGGATGTCGAGAAATGAGACTCAGCAGGAGGCGCCAGGTGCTCATGCCAGAACATCCTCCATTCCTGTCTTAAGCAACAGCGAGAACCGTGAGGCAGGATCGGCGGCGAGATCTTGGCGGCTTCCAAACTCGCGGATCCTCCCCTCTTCGATTATGAGCACCTGATCGACCCGCTGGATCGTCTGCAGTCGGTGGGCAATGATAAGGCCCGTGCGCCCCTTAAGAAGCCGGCTTACCGCCCTCTCGATCACGGCCTCCGTTGCCGGGTCGAGCCTTGAGGTTGCCTCATCGAGAATGACAACGTCCGGGTCGCGTATGTACGCTCTCGCGAATGCCAGCAGTTGGGCCTCCCCGGCCGATAGATTTGCGTTCGCTCCCTCGATATGCGTTTCAAGCCCTTCGGGCAGCGCGTCGTACCAGTTTGCAAGACCCAACAGCCGAATGGCGTTCACGATTCGCTCATCGTCTATCTCAGGACTGAAAAGCGCCAAGTTGTCCCGTACCGAGCCGTGCAGTAGCTGGACATCCTGGGTGACCATCGCAACACGACTGTTGACCTCCTTGAGTGGGACATCTCGGAGATCGGTACCGCCAAGTCGCACGGACCCAACGACCGGGTCGTACAGGCGGACCAACAGCCGTGCCATGGTCGTTTTCCCGCTTCCCGTGCGGCCCAGGATGCCCAGCACGGAACCCGGTTCGATGCAAAAGGAGACATCATCAAGTACCGTTCTTGGCTGAAAGTAGGAGAAGGAGACGTGATCGAACTCAACCGGAACGGCGCCGGGCGGAATTGCACGGGACGTACCGTCAACTACGACAGGCTCGGTCTCCAACATACCCTGGACTCGCTCGAGGGACGCGCGATGCCGGTTGAAGTACCGAACTTCGTGTGAGATGTACCTAACGGGGAGCTGCACCATTCCCAAGTAGTGGATCACCAAGTACACCGTTCCTATGCTGATGGACTCTCCCAGAAAGAGGTATGCGCCCAGCGCCATGGCACCCGCGAAGCCCAACGAGAAAATGAACATCGACGTGCCCCATACGATGACCGTGACGACCTCGGCCTTGAAGGTTGCGCGGAACTTGCCTCGAACGGCCTCGTGAAACCTCGACATGACATAGCCCTTGGCGCCGCTGGTGCGGATATCCTGTATCCCGTCGAGCCATTCCCCCATGAACCCGTAGAGGTCCTCGTTCGCTCTGCGCTCCCTTCTCCACAGGGGAAGGGGTATTCGCTGGAGCACGGAGTGCTCGGACAGAAAGATGACCAGGAATGCCCCCATGGCCACTCCCAAACGCCAGTCCTCGAGGAAGAGCACCACCACGACGCCGATAGCCAGCAGCGTGTACCCGATCATCCTCACAACGAGCCGTTGGAAGAAGTGGGACATCTTATTGATGTTCCCGTCGATGATCTCAATGAGTTGGCCCGGTGTGTGCGCGTTATGAAATCCGAGGTCCAGACGCAGCGTGTGCCTCACGAGCCGGGACCTTAGACCGTTAGTGATTCGGTATGACACGTCGCTGCCGACGTACGCAGTTCCGCCGTCCAGTATCTGAACGACCACTTCCACCACGATAAACAGCGCGGCGGCCAGATACAGCGTGCCCAACTCGCCCTGGGACTGTGCCGTATCGATGAAGAACCGAATGACGAGCGGATTGAAGACCTGCAGACCCAGACCGGCGCACATGAGAACCGCGAGGACCAGAATCCTGAACCGCTCGGGACGGTAGAGCCCACCGGTTAATTTGAAGAAGATTTCGAGAGTCTTGAGCACTATCCAGTCACCTACTAGACGACGCTGCGGCACGGGCGCGTGGGAGTATCACAAGCGGTCCCGATTGATGCGCGGCAAACACATGTGTGGATTCCGTTCGGAAGCTTCTCAGTCCGTCTTAAACCCTAACATCGAATGACATACATGGGACGCGCGCATGGAACGGTTCTGAATACAGCCTGTTTCGTTCATTGTCGTTTTTCATCAGCATAGCAATCGGGCCCAACGCTAAGATCTCCCGCCCACAGGCGCTGCATTTCGGAGGACGTGGCAAGCAGGTCGTCGAGCGTTCCCTCGGCGTCGACGCGACCGTCCTTGAGGACAATGATGTGGTCGGCGCGGCGAAGGGCCTCCCTCCGGTTTGAGACGGCGAGGACGGTTCTGTTCGAGCGGTCCGACAGCCGCTCCCAGAGGATCTTCTCGGTCTCGACGTCGAGGCCGCTCGAGAGATCGTCGAAAATAAGCAGTTCCGGGTCTCGGACGAACATCCTCGCGGCGGCGGCCCTTCTCTGCTGTCCTCCGGAGAGTTTTACTCCGCGCGGCCCGACGACGGTATCCAGACCCTTTTCGAGTTCGTCGACATCGCGTTCCAGCACGGCGGAGCGGACGGCTCCGGGCAGATCGACCGAGTCTTCTTCGAGCCCCATGAGGATGTTGCCGCGCAGCTCCTCGCTGAAGAGTCTGGGCACTTGCGAGGTATACGCCACTCTTGGAGGCACGAAGAACCGTTCGGGGTCGTCGACTTCAAGGTTGTTCCATCGTACTTCGCCCGACTGTGGCTGCAGCGATCCCATGAGAGCGCGAATGAACGTCGTCTTGCCGGAACCGATGCGCCCGGTAATGACCGTGAACGTCCCACGACGCAGTGCCAAGTCGATATCCCATGTGCCGCGGTCGGTATCGGGATAGACGAACGTGAGTCCCCGCACCTCCATGCTCGTCAGGCGATCATCCTTACTGACTGCAATCTGCGGCACATCCGGCAGGTCTCCTGAGAGAAAGCTCCGGCTTGGCCGTACCAACTCATCCGGCGGAGCGCCCGGCATGAGCTCCAGCGCCCTCTTGAGAGAGACATCCATCTGCTGGTACCCGTTCAGCACCTCGCCGAGGCCGGCGCCCACATTCCCCACATTCGCCAGGAAGAACACGAACAGCGTTAGGTCTCCAACCGTAAACTCCCCCGTCCTCATAGCCCCGGCCGCGGCGATCAGAACAATCCCCGTCACCAACGCGTTGATGTTGAAGAAGATGCCTCTTAGGAAGTCCCTCAGGACGCTCTCCTGAATGGCCGCTCGCATTCTGGCCTCTCCCAGCTCGTCAATGCGTCGCTGCACGCGGTCTTCGGCTCCGGCCACTTGGACCGCTTCAACGAGGCTGAACGCTTCCCCGACGAGGCCCGTCACCTCGCCCGTCGTCTCGCGGCTCTTCTTCCTGGCGCGTGAAATGACTCCCCGGACGTAGAAGGCCACCACGATTATCAGAGCAAGCGGCACGAAGACGGTGAACGTTAGCGATGCACTTATCCTCGCCATTATCACGACGCCGACTACCGCCAGCAGACCGTTGGCCAGGAGGTTCGAGATGTCCTCGAGGTAGTCGTGTATCAACTGCACATCGTCGCGGAATCGATTCACCGCCTCTCCGCTCGAGTGGGGCAGCGAACGGTAACCGGGCAAGCTCATGATGTACGCGAATATGTTGCGCTGGAGAAGTGCGCGAACGTTGAACGCTCCGTAGTAGTAGCTGACTACCGACCCCGTATGTTGAAGCGTCGCCACTACTCCGAACGCAACGAGGATGCCGATCAACTCCCAAACGCCGAACCATGCCGTGGCGTGACCTGTCAGAGAGTCGAATACCGAGCGTTGTGTAAGCGCAATCAGCGTCGGCAAGGTCACCGAGATTGAAATGTTTAGAATGGCATGTGCTATCAGAGGCCATTTGTAGACCAGGGATGCCCGAAGGATGTACTGCCACGTTCTCATGCGAGAATCTCCTCGAGGCCGGTACGCAGCAGGCCGTGAAAATGAGAAGTCGGGTCGTTTGCGAGAACGACTCGGTCGCCGTGCTCGACGACCCGCCCATCGTCGAGCAGCAGTATCTCATCGCAACGTTCAAGAGTCGGCAGGTGATGGGCGATGATGATCGTCGTGCGATTCTTCACGAGATAGTCGACGGTACGCTCAAATAGCTGCTCCGTACTGCGAACGAGTAGTGGA
>VXLM01000074.1:0-5563 GCA_009841605.1 Dehalococcoidia bacterium | reverse complement strand
TTGTGGCGATTATTATTTGTGTGCTATCTTGTACTAGCTTGTCGAGGTTACCGTCAATAAGCTGCTCCGTACTGCGATCGAGTCGTGAAGACGCCTCGTCCAGTATCACGACGCCGGGGTCCTTGAGAAAAGCGCGAGCAAAGGCGAGAAGCTGGGCCTCTCCGGCGGACAGCCCGTCGCCGTCGGTCTGCAATTCCGTGTCCAGCCCGTTCGGCAGCCGGCGCAGCCAAGGACCGAGACCTAGATCATCGATTACCTCCATCAAGCGCCCGTCGGGCACGGCCGTGTCGTAGAACGTCAGATTGTCCCGAACCGTGCCACGAAAGAGCCGAACGTCCTGGGTAACCAGCGCGATCCTGTCCCTCACCTCTCGGAGCCTCGCTCGACGAATGTTCTCTCCACCAAGAATGACCTCGCCACTACCGGGGTCATAGAGCCGAAAGAGCAGACGAGAGATCGTCGTCTTCCCGCTGCCTGTCCGACCAATCAGTCCCAACACCCGTCCGGCCGGCAGTGAGAACGAAACGCCACGCAAGACGGGCTCATCCGATTTGTAGGCGAAATTGACGCCGTCGAGTCGGACACTGAGCGCGCCTTCAGGCAGGCTGACACCAGGGCCTTCCACGATCTTGGACCGAGTGTTCAACAGTTCCGCCATCCTCACGATGCTCCCTCCGGCGCGTTGGAGATCGTTGAGCTGCCAGGTGAACCGTTGTATCGGTTCGGAAACCATATTGGTGTAGTGCAGGATCAGGTATACGGTCCCAATCGTCGCAAGGCCGTTCAGGAACAGGTATGCGCCGATGCCGAGGGCGACGGCCGTCCCCATGGAGAACGAAAACAGCGTGATATTGAAGAACAGGGTGAACATGACCATCGTCGCCAAGTACCTTCGGAACCAATTCCGAATGTGCCAGTGAAAGCCCCGCACGGCGTATGCCTCGGCGGCGTTTGTACGAACATCGTCCCGACCGGCTATTCGTTCCTCGATGAATCCGAGGGCGTTTGCAGCCGCCTCCTGCGTCCTCCGATATCGACCGACGGCGATGTTTCTCAGACTCGATAACGTCACAAGGATGGCGCCGCTGTAGACGGCGAGCGCCAACCCGGCCCGCCAATCTTCCCGAAACAACAGCACGACTATGCCACAGAGCAGCAGCATGCTCCCGAGCACATGAATGATGAACGTTGAGAAGAACTGGCCCAGCTGCCTTGCGTCTCCGTCGATGCGCTCGATCATTTCACCCGGCGTGTGCTCGTTGTGAAACGACATGTCAAGGTGAAGGGCGTGACGGGCCAGATCGGAACGCAGGGCGTTTGTGGCGGTCCAGGCGACCCTCCCGCTTGCGTATGTGGCAAGAAGGTTGACGACCTGCTGTAGGAGAGCGATAGCTATGAACAGACATGCGGCGATCAGCAGGTGGGTCAGCGGGCTGCCCTTGATGGCCTCGTCTATAAAGAAGCGAAGTATCTGCGGGTTTACCAACTGCAGACCGATATTGCCAAACAGCAGGACGGCAACGATGGCGAACAGAAGCTTTTGGTTCGCTACGTAACGCAGGAGCAGTTCGGCGTACTGCCGAACGCCAACGCGGTCATCCTGACCGGTTGAGGTGGAGATACTCTGTGAACTCATGAGACTCGATCACTCGCAGGCGCAATACTGCCGTGGACGTAATTGACGGGTGGAGTCAGGACCATCCAATGGGATGGCCGGTCATCCATTATGGATGGGTTTTTAGTTCGTCGTCAATGAATTACGCCCAGGATCGAGGTTTCTATCGACGCTTTGTCGTAACTGTGTTGCTGGCAGGTTGGCAACTGTGGAGTAAAAATGTACCGGCGTCGTGGAGCGAATCTCGACTACACCAATCGTGCTGAGACTACTGAAACAGGAATCGAGAGCATATCGTGAGGCAGCCAATCGTCAGGAAGACTTTATGAATGTCCCCTCGCCTTTGAGATCGTATTTTCAACCTACGAAACTGATGGAACCAACTCAACGTTCGTTCGACAACCCACCGGTATACCCCCTTGCCACTGCCGTGAGTAGTACTCCGCTTTGCGAGAACCGGACGGATGTGGAGGCGTCGCAACTGTTGGCGAAGTGGCTCAGGCGGTAACAGAGGTGCAACCAGCGAGTAACGTCTGAGCGCGTCCGTCATGTCCACTATGAGGATACGATTCGGTCTTTGCTTGCTGAGGATAGGTTTCGGTACAACTGCTGCTCTTGGTCCAACTATGAGTATCTCGACGATTCCGATTGCCTTGGGTCGGCATTCGCGGGGACGCCTAGTGAAGCCCGTAGCTTCATACGGAGACGGTGATGCCCAGCCTCCAACAATTCAACCGTCAGACAGCCCCTCAGCGACGGAGAATCCCCCAATCGAGAATGATCCCATGCAGTAGTCAACCACCGGTCTCCACTGATCGAACACGTCTGAGGGCGCATAGAAGATCGCCATGTACCCCTTCTCTCCTTCGTGGATATACGCCAGACGCACGCCCTTCATCCAACCGTCGTTCATTTCGAACTCCTCGACCAGGACCGGCGCGCCGGACGGGGTATTGATCTCCCTGCTTGCCGTGACGAGCTTATCCTCCTTGTACGGGAAGGCCAGTGCCAGGACGGAACGCTCCATGTAGTCGGCCACTGAAAGCTCTTCTTCAGGGTTTCGCCTGTGCTGGCTCATTTCTCGTTTCTCCAGCGTGACCGTCCTGCCCGACCTGTCCTGCTCGAACAGCTCAGCCGCGAACACGTCCCGGTCCCCTCCCGTGACGTTCAGCGGATAGTCGATCCGGATCGCAGGGTCGGTTTCTTCATACGTGTGCCGCAGCATATTGCCCACCGGACTCTCGAAGGCGCTTTCGACCCGCTCCGAGTGCTCGGAAGACTCCGAAATCTCGTCGGTCGCCGTGGACTGCGAGATCTTCAGGACATAGCCGCTGGGATAGCTGCGGGTTTCCGGGTCTCGCTGGACTGCTATGGTGTAGTCGGCATCCCGCGGGGCTCGGAACTCGAACTCGTGCGTATCCTGCCATCCTCCCTCAGCCACGAAAACCTCGTAGGGCGCGGCGTCAGCGTGGTCTATCGTCACGATCGCGTCGGAAAGTCCCAGCGTGAGCTCTACTGTGATGCGGTCGCCTTCCCTCAGAAAGATCGTGTACGGATCGATGTCCCTTGCGTTGTCAAACACCCCGGCAACGCTATGGCCGATACCGATATGCTTGCCGTCGTCGGGGTCGTGATATCGCACCATGGGGGCGGTGCTGCTCATCTTTACGGCACGGGTAAGATCGAAAGGCTGGTTCACGACCACGAACCAAGGCCCGCTGGGACAGCATGTATTGGAAATACCCTGTCGAGTGGAGCGGTAAGTGTTACGAAAGTTCCCGCTTCCCTGTTGGCTGAACAGACCGTACTCCACGTCCCATGGGGCATCGAATTCTATGGACGCGCTGGAAAGTCTTCCCCAGAACACCGCAGTATCCCATCGGCCGTCCAGACGAAACTCGTGTTCCTTTTCGCCTCCGTCCGTTGATGGGAACCGCGACCCGAAAGGCGAGGCATCCTCGCCGCGAACTATTTTCTCCAGTCGATCCAATACGGTGTTGGAGGAAGCCCCTATGTGTTCACTTCTGCTATGCCTTAGGTTGACTCCGACCACCTCGCCACTGCCGTTTGCAACAGGCCCCCCGCTCATGCCTCCAATTCCCTCGGTCGACGTTATCACCTCCGAAATGAAAGCGTCCGTCCAATCCTCCAAGCGCACAAACTCCCCTTTGGTGGCAAATAATTCCTTGGATCCCTGGGCATGTCCCACCGAGTACATGGTGTTCCCCTCACCCTCCGCCCTGGCATCTCCAAGGACTAGCTGTGGAGCCGACGTGTCGATGGGACCCAGGAAGGCAAGGTCGGCAAAGTGATCGAAGGCCGCGACCTGCACGTCTTCATACTCCGTACCGTCCTCGAACTTGAGATCCACGACCGTAAGCGGCCAGACCACGTGGGCCGCCGTGACGACGTAATTTCCCTCTACCAGAAAACCGGTCCCGTTGATCCCGTAATACTTTATGATACCGACTGTGGAGGGCGTTACGACCTCAAGCAGTTCTCCGAGCGACAGCTCGCTGGATGCAGCCTCTTCCGGCAATGGAGTTGGGCTGGGCGAGACCGGTGTGACTGTTGGAATCACTGCTGTAGCCGTCGGCGTGGGACTGGGTGTCGGCCTCGGCAGGGGAGTTGCGGTCGGATCCGGCGCGGCTGTCTCAGTTGCCGGAGGGACTTGAGTGGGTGTTGGACTAGACTCCCCGCACGCCGCCAGCACAACGACCGCCACACAAAACAGCGCCACCGGACGTGTGATGGCGCTTGGGAATACCTCTATGGAATATTTCATGAGGGCTGTCACCCTCACCACCTGGAATGAAAAAGGCGTTGGTTCCCCCGTTCTTTGAAGGACTGATGGCGAGACACTGAAGATGGATTCCTGCCTCCGCAGGAATGAGGGTGGAGGTGCTACGGTGTCTATTTTCGTAGCAATCGCACATGTCGGTTTTCACCGACACTCATAAGCATGAAAATGGGTGCCGAGCGGAGGACGGGCAACCACAAGGGTTGCCCCTACGAGTGGTTCGCCAGGCGGCTATTTTCAGAGGAATGACAGTGACGGGGTTGCTTTCAAAGTGGGGCAATAGTCAAATGCCTACCCCTGTCAGCCTCCGGCGGGGGAGAGACTGTAGAGGGAGTTACCCTACGGCAGCCTCGGCAGGATGTCCGTGGCCTTGAACATCTCAATCGGGCCGGCGGGCGGGTTGTCGAGCAGCCCGCGCACCTCTTCGATGCGCTCTTCGCTTCGCTCGAACAGGTATATCTCCAGCGCGCGTTCGAGGTCGGCCCTCCCGGGAGCGGTCTGGCCGTTGTTGATGAGGAGCGCGCCGCGGTTGCGGTAGGCGTCGGCCAGCCACGGGGCGAGCCGTATGGCCGTGTTGAAGTCATCGAGGGCGGCCTGTTCATCCCCTTCATCGTGGTGAAGCAGGCCGCGCTGGAGGTAGGTGTCTCCGGACTCCGGGTCGAGTTCCAGAGATTTCTCCAAATCCTCCCTGGCCAGATCGTACTGCTCGGAGCGCAAGAACGCCACGCCCCGGTAGTAGTAGGCCCGCGGCATTTCGGGGTGGATGCGGATGATCAGATCGAATGCGGGAATGGACTCCTCGTTCTGCCCGGCGTAGAGGGTGTTGACGGCGGACATGAACCGGAAGAGCACGTCGGGGTCGGACTCGTCGTCCTCCGACTCGCCGTCGGAGGCGGCTTCGAGGACCGCCAGGGACTCGGCAAGCATCTCTTCGGCCGATTCCCTTATCGAATCGGAGTCATCTTCGAGGACTGCCACGACATCGTCTACGGTGGCTTCCGTTCCTTTTTCCTCGATCGCCTGGTCGACGGCCTCCTCGATGTCACCCTCCGTCACGGTCGGCTCGGGAGTCGGGGGCGGCTCCGGTTCGGCCTCGGGGGTCGGCGTGGAGAGCGACGGGGCGGGCGTCGGATCGGTCGAGTCTCCCC
>VXLM01000106.1 GCA_009841605.1 Dehalococcoidia bacterium | reverse complement strand
CCCTCGAAACGCCCATCGGCGAAGAGGAAGACAGCCACCTGGGCGACTTCATCGAAGACCGGAGCGCCCTCGCTCCCTCGGAGGCCGCCTCGTATCAGCTTCTCAAGGAGCAGGTCGACGACGTGCTCTACACACTGAGCGAGCGCGAGGCCCGTGTCCTGCAACTGCGGTTCGGCCTCGAGGACGGACGCGGTCGAACGCTGGAAGAGGTGGGCCGCGACTTCGGCGTTACCCGCGAGCGCATACGTCAGATTGAGGCCAAGGCCCTCCGCAAGCTCCGACAGCCCAACCGCTCGAAGAAGCTGCGCGACTTCCTGGAATAGCCACGTGAGCGTTGCGGGACCGGCCAAGCCGAAAGTCGCGGTCGTCTACACATCGCCCGAGACCGTAATCGACGACATCGGCCGCGCCATGCGCCTGGCAGATTACCAGTCGCACTTGCCCGGCGATCTCGCGACGCTCCTAAAGATCAACATCTCGTGGCAGCACTACTACCCGGCGTGCTCTACCAGCCCGTGGCAGCTCGACGGAGTGATTCACGCGCTCAAGGACGACGGCTACTCCGACCTCATTCCGGCGCACAACGGCACTGTTGTCGTCGATCCCGTAGAAGGCGCATTGAAGAATAAGCACGAGGCCGTGGAACAAAAGCACGGCCTCGAGAGCGTCTTCCTCGACTTTCCGCCCGCCAAGTGGGTGGACTTCAAGCCCAAGGCGAAGATGATCGCCCTCGACGACATCTACCCGGAGGGCTTCCAGGTCCCGGAGATGTTCTTCGGAAAGAACATCATCCACTTACCGACGATGAAGACCCACGTCTTCACCACCATCACCGGCGCGATGAAGAACGCCTTCGGAGGCCTCCTGAACCGAAAGCGCCACTGGACGCACTCGGTCATCCACGAGACGCTCGTCGATCTCCTCAGCATCCAGAAGGAGATACACCCCGGCATCTTTGCCGTCACCGACGGGACGTTTGTGGGCGACGGCCCCGGTCCCCGCGCCATGAGGTGGCACGTCAAGAACGTCATACTCGCAGGAGCCGATCAGGTCGCCGTTGACGCCGTATCGGCAAAGATGATGGGCTTCGACCCCATGAACATCAAGTTCATCAGGCTCGCCTACGAGATGGGCCTCGGCGCTGGCGAGATGCAGGACATTGAGATCGTCGGCGAAGACATCTCGGATATCGACTGGAAGATGGGAGGCACGGAGAACACGTTCGCCAGCAAGGGCCAGAAGCTCATCTACTGGGGCCCTCTCAAGCCCATGGAGAATTTCTTACTCAGATCTCCCATCGCGCCATGGTCTTTCGTCGCTTCAAACCTCTATCACAACACCTACTGGATGCGGTTCATCGGACGCAGGCGAGTCCGCGCCGCGATGAAGACCGGATGGGGTCGCCTGTTCCAGCAATACTGACCTTCTTGTTTCAAGGGAGCAGGGCCGGGTACTGACCTTTCCAATTTCAATGAACTCGCGGGTTGGAGCATAGCTACATGGAATTGATTCAAACGAACAAAAAACTCCAGGCCGAACACGGCGTCGTCGCGGACTACGCCGACGAGTTCTTCGGCTACTTCGGCTGGCCGACTGTCGCGCGCATGGACGACGGCACACTCATCGTCTCGTCGTCAGGTCTCCGAAACTACCACGTCTGCCCGTTCGGAAGGACGGTCATCTGCACAAGCACAGACGATGGCAAGACATGGACGAGTCCTCGCGTGATCAACGACACGCCCCTCGACGACCGCGATTCCGGCGTCATCTCCCTCGGAGGACGTAGGCTGCTGGTGACGTGGTTCTCCGTCGACGCCCGCGGCGCGAAGCCCTCTGAGTATGAGATGGGGTTGAGTCCGCAGGACGCCGAACGGTATCAACAGGGGCTGGGCAACATGACCGACGAGGCCACCGAGCGCTACGGAGGCTCGTGGGTCAGGACGAGCGGCGACGGCGGACTCACGTGGGATGATCCAGTGCGCGTTCCCGTCTCATCTCCTCACGGCCCGAACCGCCTCGCCAACGGCGACCTCGTCTACCTCGGCAAGACGGTCGCATCGGATGAGATCGGCAAGGTCATGAATGCCGGTTCCATTGGCCTTATCCGCAGCAGCGACAATGGGCGGACTTGGAAGGCACAGAGTTCGGTGCCCCTGCCCGACGGCCTCGACGTGGAGTGCTTTCACGAACCGCACGTTGTGGAGCTGGGCGACGGACGCCTCCTCGGGCTGATCCGCTACGACCCGAACCACCACGACTACGGCAACCGCCAGCCTGGCCAGACCGACTTCCAGATGTGCCAGTCGATCTCCGGTGACGGCGGGAAGACCTGGAGCAGGGCGGAGATCATGGACTTCCACGGCTCTCCGCCGCACCTGCTGCGTCATTCCAGCGGCGTCCTCGTCACCACATACGGCTATCGCGAAAAGCCGTATGGAATCCGGGCCATGCTCAGCCAAGACGAGGGCGAGACTTGGCGGTACGACTACATCCTCCGCGACGGCGGGCCACACCCCGATCTTGGCTACCCATCCAGCGTCGAGCTTGGCGACGGGAGCATCCTGACCGTCTACTACCAGCGGCCCCGCTCTGTCGAAGACAAGTGTGCGCTCCTCTGGAGCCGCTGGCGGCTGCCAGCCTGAACCGCGCCCATGCATCCCCCGTCGAAAATATCGTAAGCTATGGAAAACCAGCTACCATCGGTGAACAGCGACATGACCAAGACGATGTACCAAAAGATATGGGACTCGCACGTGGTGCACCAGGAAGAGGGGCAGCCTGCGATCCTGTACGTTGACCTCCATCTCATCCACGAGGTGACAACGCCGCAGGCATTCGACGGCCTGCGGGAGGCGGGCAGGGGAGTCCGACGCACCGACCTCACCGTAGCCGTCGTCGACCACAACACGCCGACGGACCCGGGCCGTGTTACCCTGCCGATCAGAGACCCTATCGCGAAGCAGCAGCTCGACGCCCTCAAGCGCAACTGCGAGGAGTTCGGCGTCAACCTGTTCGATATGGCGAGTCCGAACCAGGGCATCGTCCACATCATCGGCCCCGAGCAGGGATGGACCCAGCCCGGCAAGGTCATCGTGTGCGGAGACAGCCACACCTCTACGCACGGCGCCTTCGGCGCTCTTGCATTCGGTATCGGCACGTCGGAGGTCGAGCACGTTCTCGCGACTCAAACCGTCCGGCAGAGCCAGTCTCCGACCATGGAGATCAGGGTCAACGGCCCTTTGCCCTTTGGCGTGACGGCCAAGGACCTCATCCTCGGCATCATCGGCCAAATCGGAATTGGAGGCGGGCAGGGGCACGTGGTCGAGTACACCGGTGAGGCCGTTCGCTCCCTGTCCATGGACGGACGGATGACCGTCTGCAATATGTCCATCGAGGGTGGCGCGAGAGCGGGCATGGTCGCCCCCGACGAGACGACGTTCGAGTATCTGCGAGGCCGTCCAAACGCGCCGCAAGGCGAAGAATTCGAGGCCGCAGTCGACGCTTGGTCGAAGCTGCGGACGGACGAGGGCGCGGAGTTCGACGAGCTGGTCGAGATCGACGCAGGCTCGCTCGAACCGATGGTGTCATGGGGCACGAACCCCGGCATGGTGCTTCCGGTCTCCGCTCGCGTTCCCGACCCGAACTCCTTCGACGAGGCCGATGACCGCGTCGCGGCGGAGCGCGCCTTGGAGTACATGGACCTCGAACCGGACACGCCAATCGAGAACATCTCGATTGATCGCGTATTCCTCGGCTCCTGCACGAACGCCCGACTCGACGACCTCCGAGCCGCCGCAGAAGTGATCAAGGGCCGCAAGGTGAGCGAGTCGGTCTACGCGATGGTTGTGCCGGGTTCGACCTCGGTGAAAATGCAGGCAGAGGCCGAGGGTCTTGACGGCGTATTCAAGGATGCCGGATTCGACTGGCGCGAGGCCGGATGTTCGATGTGCCTCGGCATGAACCCCGACATCCTCTCATCGGGCGAGCGGTGCGCCTCCACCTCCAACCGCAACTTCGAGGGACGCCAGGGCCCGGGCGGCAGGACGCACCTCGTCTCACCGGAAATGGCTGCGGCAGCGGCCATTACGGGACACTTCGTAGACATTAGAGATTGGAAGTAGGTCAAGAGTGAGTACCACGACAGCCGATCTGCCCCCGAAAGCTGCCGAGTTCGCGCGAATCCTGCAAGAGCACATGCCGGAGTTGGAGCGCGAGTACGGTGTGGCGTCACTGGCCCTGTTCGGCTCATACGTCCGAGGAGAGGAGCGCGAGGACAGCGATCTCGACTTGCTAGTGGACCTCAACCGACCAATGGGCCTGCTCGCGTTCATCGCGTTGGGAGACTACCTCTCGCAGCTTGTTGGCAAACGCGTGGATCTGACCACGACGCGGAGCGCGTCGGAGCGAAGGAGCGGACGACGCCTCTTTCAGGAGGCCGTATTGCTGTGAATCGACCGGTCATCGAGTTCCTGCGGGATATCATCGACTGGATGGAAAATGCCCAGTCTTTCGTCGATGGCATTGATCGACGGGCTTTTATGGCTGACCTAAAGACTCGAAGCGCAGTGGAGCGCGCCGTCGAAATCATCGGAGAAGCCTCAAAGCATGTGCCTGATGACATACGTGGCCAGTTCCCCGACGTTCCGTGGCAGGGCATGTCGGGAATGCGGGACCGCGTCAGTCACGCATACTTCGGAGTCGACTACGATATCTTGTGGCGGACTGTAACTGAGGAAATTCCACCGTTGCTTCGGAGATTAAAGGACGTAGTCTCGTTACTGGAAGAGTCAAGAGAGTAAATCCCCATGCAGCCCTTTACAAAAATTACCGGTGTCGTCGTGCCGATGGATCGGGTGGACGTCGATACCGACCAGATCATTCCCGCGCAGTTTCTCAAGCGCATCGAGAAGACGGGCTTCGGACAGTTCCTCTTCTATAAGTGGCGCTTCGACGAGGACGGCTCGCTCAACCCCGACTTCGAACTGAACCTGCCGGGGTACGAGGAAGCCTCGGTCCTCGTGTCCGGGAGGAACTTCGGGTCGGGGTCGTCCCGCGAGCACGCGCCTTGGGCGCTCCTCGACTACGGCATCCGCTGCATCATCGCGCCAAGTTTCGCCGACATCTTCTCAAACAACTCCCTTCAGAACGGCATCCTGCTCATCACCTTCCCCGACTCGACCGTTCGGACGATCATGCAGAAGGCGCAGTCCAACCCCGGCTATCGACTCCACGTCGACCTTGAAAACCAGCGTGTCTGGGACGACGATGAAGAGATCAATGAGGGCTTCGACATCGACGAGTTCGCCAAGTACAAGCTCCTGAACGGTCTCGACGACATTGGGCTGACGCTTCAGCACGAGGACAAGATCGCCGCGTACGAGACTGATCGGGGATTGTAGGAAACTACGTTCCCGCGCCTCAACCGCTTCCTACGTCGCCGAACGCCCACAGTCGTCCGTCCCACGTCGCTACCACCAGCCGCCCGTCGACAACTACGGGGGCGGCGTTGATCGGCGCGGGAAACTCGGTGCGTGACGCGACGTTCCCTGTGTCGGCATCGACCATGTAGAGCCGTCCGTCAATTCCCCCGACGGCCAGCAGATCGCGGTACCTCACCGGTGCCGCCCACATGGATCTTACACCCCGTCGAAAGGGGTTCATGTCGAGCAGGTCGTCACCGGCCTGAACGCTCCAAAACGCCTCGCGAGGCGTGAGGCCGATGCAGCGAATTCGCCCCTGGTTCGTCGTCACGTACATCCGGTCGTCTTCGACGAGAACATGAGTCGGGTACTGCGCGTCGAGAACATCGCCCTGCCACACGACTTCCCCCGTTTCAGGGTCGAGCGCGGCGAGCTGACCGAATTCCACCCCACTTACTATCAAGCCGTCCGCCATGACCGGGCTGGAGAAGTAGTGGGTTATTCCCAGGGGAGTCTCCCACGCGATCTCGCCGTCTGCGCGGTCGAGCGCAACGATCCCACGACCCGATAAATGGGTGATGAGGAGTCCGCCGACTACGATGGGACTGGGAAACGACCCCCAGCCGTCGCCGACGGGATCGCCCGACCCGACCGGGGGAGTCAGCGTCGTGTACCAGCGCTCCTCGCCGGTATCGACATCATAAGCGCCGTACCCGGCCTTGCCTCCCGTGTAGACCGTGTTCTCAGCGATGACCGGGGCGGTGTATATCCAGCGTCCGGGGTAACGGGGCAGATCACGGCTCCAAGCAAGTTGACCTGAATGTGCGTCGATACCGTGTACCCTTCCGGCCACTGAGGTCGCGACGGCTATCCCTTCCTCATTAAAGGCGACGGTGTTCTTGATAGATGTGTCGGTCGGAACGTGCCAGTCGCGACGCCCGCTCTTGGAGTCTATGGCGTACACTCCTGCATTCCCACGAAGGTTGTCGTCCGTAACGCTGTAGATGAGCTTCTCCCCATGACCGACGGGCGCGGCGCGGTGGGTAGGGCCCGGGAGTGCGGTGCTCCATAGCAGGTCCAACGCTCCGCCCTGACCCCCGAGGAACACCCTCGTGGGCTTCACGTTGCGATGGGCCTCCGTCGTCTGCTGTACGAGGTCGAACTCGAAGCCGTCCTTCGTGAACCGGACGAGCCGGTAGCCGCGTGAGTTGCCGTCGTAGCCGCCAAAGCACAGCGGAGTCGGCCCGCCGACTGCCATGCCGTTGTAATGGAACGCCTTCGAGCAGTGCGTGTGCCCGAATAGCACGAGCTTCACGTTGTAACGGCCCAGCTGATCGAGGAACTCGACGGCAGGGGGCGTGTGCATGTACAGCACCGTCTCTCGACCTTCCGGCTGAGCCGACAGGTCTTCGATCAGCCACCTGTCCTTGCGGGCGATGTCGGCTTGGGTGAAGTAGCTGTCCTCCTTCGAGAATGCCACGAAGTGCCGTCCGCCCCAGTCGAAGCTGTAGTAGACCGGCCCCAACACCTGCTGGTAGTTTTGTATGCAGCTCGCGCCCTCGACGTACTCGTACATATCGCGATTCCCGCCCTGCGCCTCCAGCTCGACGTGTCCGTCGTGCCCGCCGTACACGGGACGAATCGGGGTAGCGATGGGCGCTATGGAGTCGCGAAAGAGCTCAAGCTCGGCCATGGTGCCGATGTCGGTGAGGTCGCCGGTCGCAAGCACGAGGTCGGGGGTCGACTCCCGTTCCAACTGCCGCAGGTCGCCTGTCAGCCGTGGCCCCGTCTCGGATCCCAGCCAAGCCCCCTGGGGCCTATAGTATGGCTCGGTGCGGACGTGGGTATCGGTGATCTGCGCCAACGTGAACTCTTCGTATTGGCGCTTCGGCGCTGATCGAAGCTCGAAGTCAATCTCCGCGTCGGTCTCCGGCACGCGGCGATAGAACGGACCGGTTGCGCGGTGGGTGTCCGGCACGGAGAGGGTAATGAACGAGTGGCTGCCCGGCTCGGCTTCGATCTCGTAGCGACCGCGCGCATTGGCACGGACGACCGTCTCCCCGTTCGTTATGGAGACCCAGGGGACTCCATATCCCCGTTCGTCAAGCACCGTTCCTCTTACGCGTACCGTCATGATCTCTCCATCGTTGAGATTGATATGCCGTTGGGATTGTACATCGTCCGACGTGGTGACGTGGTATCCTTGTTGCCGCTATGGGGACGCAGGACATATCGCTGTTCGAGGCGATACGCACGCAGCGGGCGATCCGCCGTTTCACGGACGATCCAGTGTCGGACGAGGCCATCGAGCGCATCTTGGAGGCTGCGGTCCGCGCGCCCAGCGGAAGGAACTCGCAGCCGTGGCGGTTCATCGTCATCCGCGACGCAGACACCAAGCAGAAGATCGGGGACTACTACCGTCGGGCGTGTGAGGCGGCAGGCATCGGCCTGGAGCCGATCCCCGGACTATCGAAGAAGGTCAACGACTCGGTCACCCATCTGGCCTTCCACATGGGGGAAGCACCCGTCTTGGTTCTCGCGTGCTACGAATACTTGAACGAGGACGCCGTCGGATCAAGCACCATCCTGACCGGATCGTCGATATACCCCGCCGTTCAGAACCTTCTGCTGGCTGCACGTGCGCTCGGACTGGGCACGTCTCTGACGACCGTACACTCGATGTTCGAGAGCGAGATCAAGGACCTGCTCGGCATCCCTGCGAACGTGCAGACGGCGGCGCTTATCCCGCTGGGCTACCCCTCACCGGAGGAGCGGTTCGGGGGCAGTCGACGAAGGCCGGTCGGCGAGGTCACGCACTTCGACCGCTGGTCGGACGCGGCCGGCGACACATAGCAAACGGAAACCGGACTAGGAGCATCTATGTCGGAACTACCTATCAGAGTCGGCGTTGTCGGAGCGGGCAACAGCGCCGTCAAGACGCATATCCCGCGATTCCAGAGCATCGACGGCGTGGAGGTCGTCAGCGTCTCCAATCGTACACGCGAGTCCGCGCAGCGCGCGGCAGACCGTCTCGGCATCCCGAAGGTCTATGACCACTGGCCCGACCTGGTTGCATCGGACGAAATCAACGCCGTATTCATCGGCACGTGGCCGTACCTCCATAAGCCCGTGACCATCGCGGCCCTTGAGACCGGCAAACACGTCCTTTCGCAGTCGCGTATGGCCATGAACGCCCAGGAGGCGCGCGAGATGCTGGACGTATCCAGGCGCCACCCCGGCCTCGTGACGGGACTGGTGCCAACGTCCCGGCTCAGTACGGGCCTCGAGACATTGAGACGGCTCATCTCCGATGGGTGGCTTGGCGACCTGCTGTTCATCGAAGTCGTGTCAGGCAGCGATTTCCTCGACCCCGAAGCGCCGTTCTTCTGGAGACTCGACCGGGAAGTGAGCGGGGTCAACACCCTTGAGATCGGAATGCTCTGCGAAGCGCTCGACCGTGTCGTCGGTCCATTCTCCACGGTGATGGCGAACGCCAAGGTAAACGTCCCGTGGCGACGCGACGCGACCGGAGAGCCTCGCGTCGTGACCGTGCCGGACCACGTCGATATCATCGGCGAGATGGCGGTAGGGGCGTCCTACCACATGCGGTTCAGCCAGGTCACCGGCATGGCTGAAGAGGGAGTGTGGTTCTACGGCAGCGAGGCGACTCTCAAGTCCGACGGCTATGCCGAGAGGCTGTTCGGAGCGCGGCGGGGAGAGCGCGAGTTCACCGAGATCGAGGTTCCCCCCAGACCCCAGATCGTGCACGACATCGCCGCCGAGTTCGTGGCCGCCATTCGCGAGCAGCGTCAGGTCGAGCACGTCACTTTCGAGCAGGGAGTAAGGTACATGGAGTTCACCGAGGCGGTCGGCATCAGCGCCCGGACGGGCCAAAGGGTACATCTACCGACCCCATCCGTCATTCCCGCATAGGCGGGAATCCAGCATCCAAAGATACATGGGTATATCAAACGAAAAGGTATTATATCTGCAGTGCAGCCACTAACGGGCGTTCGGGTCATCGACGTAACGCAGATCATGGCAGGGCCGTTCTGCACCATGCTCCTGGGAGACATGGGCGCGGACATCATCAAGATCGAGAAGCCCGACGGCGGGGACGACGTTCGCCGGTCGGGGCCGCCGTTCGTGGCGGGTGAATCGGCGACGTTCCTCAACATCGGGCGCAACAAGCGCAGCGTGGTCATCGATATGAAGCGTCCCGAAGGCGCCGAGATCGTGCGCGGCATGGCGAGGGACGCCGAAATCTTCGTGCAGAACCTTCGGCCCGGTCGGCTTGAAGGGTTTGGGCTGGGGTACGAGAACATCCGGGCCGTCAACCCGGCAATCGTGTACGCGACCATAACCGGGTTCGGCCGGACCGGGCCATACAAGGACAAGCCGGGGTTCGACCTCATGGCGCAGGGACTCTCCGGCATCATGAGCGTGACCGGCCATCCGGGACAGCCGCCCGTGAAGGTCAGTGTCCCGATCACCGACCTCAACGCCGGGCTGTTTACGGCCTACGGGATCCTGGCGGCCTACGTGAACCGGCTCAGGACCGGCGTGGGGCAGCACGTCGACTCGTCCCTGATGGAGGCGGGGGTGGCGTACACCATGTGGGAGTCTGCCATCTACTTCACCACCGGCAGGTCTCCGGGACCGAACGGCTCGGCCCACCAGATATCCGCACCGTACCAGGCCCTGCCCGTGAGCGACGGGTACATCACCGTGGGCGGCGCGAACCAGAGGAACTGGCAGCGATTCTGTCGCGCCATTGACCGGACCGACCTGATATCCGACTCCCGATTCGAGAACAACGCCGGAAGGATGGCGAACCGTCCCGCCCTCGAAGAAGAGCTGGGAAAGACACTCACGACCCAGCCCGCAGCGCACTGGCTCACCATACTCGAAGAAGCAGGCGTGCCGTGCGGCCCAATCAACGACATCTCGCAGGTGTACGCCGACCCTCAGGTCATCGCACGGGATATGGTCGTCGAGGTCGAGCACCCGACGGCCGGCGCCATCCGCAACGTTGGCATCCCGGTGAAGTTCTCCGAGACCCCAGGCAGCATTCGCCGTCCGCCCCCGCGATTCGCCGAGCACACCGAAGAGGTGCTCGGGGAGTTCGGGTATTCGCCTGACGAGATCGACTCGCTCAGAAGTCAAGGCATCGTCAAGACCCTCCAGGACGTGTGAGACGCTCAGGCTAGGAGGCGCACGTGACCGCTCACCGCTTCCGCGCGAAGCTCTATGCCGTCGGTGCGAACCGCTGCGTCGACGTTCCCCCTGAGATCAGCGAGGCGCTCGGCGGCGAGACCCACATCCGCGTCAAGGGCAGGGTAGGGGACGAGCCTTACCGCTCCAATCTCGCGCCGCGCGGCGGAGGGGCACACCGCCTCTTCGTCCACAGTTCCATCTGGCGCAAGCTGGGTATCGACGTGGGAGACGTCGTCGATGTCGAGATTGAGCGCGATGAACAGGCGTGGGAGATAACCGTCCCCGCCGACCTTGCGGAGGCCATGCCTGAGGGCAGCGAGGCGCTTGAGGCTTTCCAAGCCCTCACCGTCCCCAATCGCAAGCGGTTCATCGACCGCATCGAGGAGGTCAGGACCCCGGCAACACGACAACGACGCATCGAACAGGGCGTCCAACTGCTCATCGAGCGACTGCGAGGGTCTGGCCGAGGGTAGTCGGGTAGGAGGACTGTCCAACAGGTCGTCTATACCGTTCGTGGTGAGCTTGTCGAACCATGAACGACCCTTCGACAAGCTCAGGGTGAATGGTTTTTCTTTACCCGCTCTTTGACGTAGTCAGTCGAGCACTGCTATGGCGTCGATCTCGATGTGGACGTTCTCGCCCGGGAAGCGCGCGCCGACGATGGTGTTCGTGGGATAGTCGTCGCCGAAGAACTCGTGATAGATGTCGGCCTGCTCGCCGTCGAACGGGAACCAGTCGTCGGTATTCTTGACGAATGTGGTCAGCTTTACGATGTCCGACGGCTTGCCGCCTTCCGCCTCCACCATCCGGGTGAGCCTGTCGAGGACGACTCGGAGCTGCTCCATCGGCTTCCCGTTCTCCGCATCCGAACGGTTTGCCGTGCAGCCCGAGAGGAACAGCATGTTCCCCGCTCGAACGCCCCGGCTGTAGTGCGGCCCGGCGGCGTAGATGTCGTCAAACCCGATTCGTCGCTTTTCCATGTGGGTCTCCAAGTTATGGATTTACATAGGTGACTTTAGATCAAGGGGCAGAATTCGCGATTTTGTGACATTCCGGGACATTTTGTGACATTTGAAGAAGTCTTTGTGTATAAGAGGCCCAGAGGAGTCGGAACTGACTCACTACGAGTTTCGTCCTTCAGTCAGAAATCGCCGAGTTTGTAACATTCCGTACATATCTTCTCTTATGTTAGATCGGAGAGCAGGCAATTGCCTGCTCTAAGAGCGGTTGAAGGAATTTCCTTTTGTAGCTTCGGTTTCATAATAGATTATGCGTTCTTATTCGTCAAATCCGATCCTGATAGAACTCTTGGGTGCGGGGCATATGACAGGACGTCACGGTTCGGATTATTGGGATATTACGCTCCGAACGATTCCGACGGCTCGCTCGACATCGACCCCGACCGCCACTTTGACCGAACCCTCGCCATAGCTTGCGATCGTGCGTCCGCGCTCCTCCCCGTCCGTCACCACCGACACCCTCGCCGCACGACATGTCAGGACGTCCGGCTCGATTGCCGCAGCAACCGCCAGCGGATCGTGCAAGTGGAACTCATCTTCGCCGTCAAGCTCCCGAAACCGGTCTGTCAGGATGCCATTGCCCAACTGAGCCGACTTGGAGTCGCCCTCGAACCACCGCGGGCCGCCGTTGCGGTGCATGAAGGTCTGGTGGGTGACGTCGAGTCCCACGAGCGTGACGGGGATGCCCGACTCGAAGACGGCGTTCGCGGCCCAGGGGTCCTCGTGGATGTTGAACTCGGCGTGGGGCGTGATGTTGCCCCGCACGCCGACGGCCCCGCCCATGACGATGATCTCCGGGATTGCGTCTGCAATGTCGGGGCGATTGTCCAGTGCGGCGGCGACGTTGGTCAGGGGGCCGATTGCGATGACCGTGAGTTCGCCGGGGGACGCAGCGATGCGGTCACGCAAGAACTCAACTGCGTTCATGGAAAGCGGCTTCAACGTTGGGGCGGGCAGGGAGATGCCAAGTCCGTCCGAGCCGTGAACGTGGTAGGCGTGAGTATATGTTCCGTGTAGTGGCCGGTCGGCGCCGACCGCGATTGGAATCGCGCTGTCCGGCCCGTCGAGGTGCTCCATCAGCCGCAGCGCGTTTTCGGTGGTCTCCGACAGCGTCGCGTTCCCGCCGACCGTGGTTATGCCCTCGACCACCAGGTCGGGAGAGTTCAGCGCCATCATCAGCGCCAGGGCGTCGTCGGTGCCCGGATCGGTGTCGATTATGACTCTTCGCATACTCTCGGCCCTCGATACGTGGAAGTGCGAGTGACATAGTACCCTACGTTCTTTGTCTCGCGCTTGCCGGGTGGATATAATGACCCTTGCCCGATCTCCGTCCTTGGAGGGATAAGATGGCGACTATCCAAAGCCTGCAGAAGCGTTACCAGGACCTCGACCGGCAGTTCGAGATGAAACCCGAGGCCGTCATCGACCCCTCATGCCTGCTGGCCTTCGACTATGACTACGCGGGCGGGGACAGCGAGGTCGTCATCGACATGGACGAGTTCACCGCGGTCTGCCCATGGACGGGTCTGCCGGACTTCGGGTCTCTGGAGATCACGTACGTCCCCGGCGAGCTTTGTATCGAGTTGAAGTCGCTGAAGTATTACCTGCTCTCGTACACCGGCGTCGGCATCGTGCAGGAGCACGCGGCCAATCGCATCCTCCGCGACCTCGTCGAGGTGTGCCAACCCGTGCGGATGTCCGTCGTCCTCGACTACAACGTGCGCGGCGGCCTGCACACGACCGTCTCGGCTAGGTATGAGGGCGACTGAGGCGACAATAAAACTGCGGGAACCGTTCGTGGTGAGTTTGTCGAACCATGAACGGCATTCGACCCTTCGACAAGCTCAGGGTGAACGGAATCCCCTTTGGAATTCCTCTTGCAGCATCGTTCGCAAGTCGGTACATGGGGATCCATCCAGGGCTGTCTAATCAAATTCCGTGTGACTGGAAATTAGGCTATGACGAGTGAAATCGAGCCGATGAAGCACCGTATCAGGGCGGCGGCGATCATTGTCGATGGCGACTCCATTCTCCTGGTTAAGGAAGAGTCCAACCACCCGCACGACGGACGTTTTTGGTGGATACCTCCAGGTGGCGGAGTCGAGGGTGATGAGTCGTTGGAGGAGTGCGCGCGGCGAGAGACCCTCGAGGAGACGGGACTGTCTGTGGAGCTCGGCAATATCGCCTACATCCGCGAGTTCTTGGAGCCGGGCTATCATCACTGCGAGATTTTCTTTCTAGCGACCTCGTACTCGGGAAACGTCATAACGGGCACGAACCCTGAGTTTGGGATGCTCGATACCGCGCACTACATCAAGGATGTGCGTTTCGTTCACCGCAGCGAATTGCTGGGAATGCAGATCGCGCCGGACGTGCTCAAGACAAGCTTTTGGGACGATCTGGCCGACGGATTTCCGAGCACCCGTTACCTCGGCGTGACGAAGTCAGGCTATCTCCAGCACCTGGAAGCACTGGCCGAGACGTGAGTCCGCCTTCGATGTGGTACGATGAGGCCAGCATCAGCGTGAGCGCAGGTCCGTATGGCAGCGACTCAGCCCGATCTGGATGCCGCCTATGATCTTTGCCGCCGGATAACCAAGTCCGAGGCAAAGAACTTCTACTACGCCTTCCGCACCCTGCCAAGCGTCAAGCGTCGCGCCATCTACGCCGCCTACGCCTTCTGCCGCCTCTGCGACGACATATCAGATGAGGACATGTCCCGCGAGGAGCGCCTCGATGGGTTCCGTGGTGTTCGTGAGTCACTTGCCCTAGCCCGTCAACACCGCTACAACGAGCCTGTCTTTGCGGCGCTGGGCGACGCCGCCACGCGCTTCGAAATCCCCCCGGAGCACTTCGAGGAGATCGTGGTCGGCGTGGAGATGGACCTCGACACCACGCGGTACGAAACGTTCGACGATTTGCGTGAGTATTGCCACAAGGTCGCCTCGGTGGTCGGGCTGGTGAGCATCAGGATATTCGGCCACGACGAGCACCCGGAAGTGGAGACCTATGCCGTCGACCTCGGCCTCGCCATGCAGTTGACCAACATCCTGCGCGACATCAAGGAGGACGCCGCACGCGACCGCGTCTACATCCCGCAGGACGAGTTGCGTCGCTTCGGCGTCTCCGAAACTGAATTAACGAATGGCGTCGTAAATGACCCATTTCGTGAACTGATGCGTTTCCAGGTCGGACGAGCGCGAGAGTTCTTCGAGTCGGGCAGGAAGCTCATCCCCCTGCTTGAGCCGGACGCGCGGGCCTGCACCGCCGTTCTAATTGGAGTGTACACCTCGATACTCAATCGGATCGAGGCGGCGGACTACGACGTATTCTCACAGCGGGTGAACCTGAGCACGGGGGAAAAACTGAGGACGATGGCGAAGCTGTGGGCGATGAGCCGCGTTCCGGGACTTCGAGGTCTGCTGTAGCCGGAGTCGTTACCTCGACAGTCGGACGACGAACACGTCGCTGTCGATAGCGTCGCCCTTGCCCGCCCCGCCCGGGCCGATCTCGCCCTCGGTGCCTCCGATGACGTAGACCCCTCCGGAACCCTGCGCGATGTCGCGCGCGCCGTCGATGCGCCGGGTCCCGACCGTCTTCGTCCAGCGGTCACCGCCATTGGCGTCGAAGCTCTTCGCGAAGCCGTCCTCAACTCCGGCGCCGTCCGCGCCAGGAATGGACGACTCGGTGTTGCCCGCAACGAAGACCGTGCCGCCGCCGTCCACGGAGATCGCGTCGGCTGTGTCGCTGTCCTCGCCGCCGAACTGTCGAGTCCACACGTGCTCGCCGTTCGGGGCCATCTTCCGAACGAACCCGTCGTTGCCGCCGCCGCTGTTCTCGCCCTCGAACACTCCGGTCGTGCTGCCCGCGACATAGATGTTGCCGCTCGAGTCCAGCGCGATGTCCAGCCCCTTGTCGTTCGGCTGACCGCCCGCCGCCGAGCCGCTTCCGAACTGTCGCGTCCAGACGACGTTCCCGTCGGGATCATACTTGCGGATGAACGCGTCGCGCCCGCCCGGATTGGAGTAGCCCTCGAAGCTGGCGTCGGTGTAGCCCGAAACGTACACGGAGCCCGAACCGTCGACCGCGACGCCGAGTATCTCGTCGTGGCGCTCGTGTCCGAACTGCTGCGTCCAGAGTTCCGTGCCGTCGGAGGCGTACTTTCTCACGAAGGCGTCGTTCCATTCCGAGACCGGGCCGAGCGGAGCGCCCCCGGCATTCTCGAAACCCGGAAGACTGCCCTCCGTGTGTCCGCCGACGTACACGTTCCCGGAACCGTCCACGGCAATGCTCTGCGCTGCCGTGGCGAACTCCGTCCCGAACTGCGTCGTCCACCGCTCGGTCCCGCTCGCGTCGTAGGCCCGCACGAAGGCGTCGCTTCCGAAGTATTCCGTGGTGTAGCCCGGAAACTCGCCGATTGTCCGTCCGGCGAGATAGACGTTCCCCGACCCGTCGACCGCAACGGCGTCGACGCTGTCGTTATTCTCGGTTCCAAACTGGCTCGTCCACACCGCGGCGAACGAGCCGTCGAGCTTCTGCACGAAAGCGTCCGTGCCTCCGGCATAGGTCTGGCCGGGGAGGGCTTCCGCGATGTGCCCGGCGATGTAGACGTTCCCTGAAGCATCGACCGTCACGGCGTTGCCGTAGTCGTCGAAGGGAGACCTTATCTGCAGGTTGTCTCCGCCGCCTGACGCTGCGGGCCCATCGCCGCCTCCCGACCCTCCGTTGCCGCCACCGCCGTCACCTCCGCACGCGACGAGAGTCGCCGTGAGGATGGCGCAGCCAATCGCAGCCAATATTGGTGTGAACGGTCGTCTGAGGCGGGCTGGTCTCAATGCTGTCTCCAAGTATGCGGCGCTGCTGAACGCATGGTAGCCTTGCGCCCCCTTATGGTCAAGGTTACTGGTCGGATGGGCCTTCTCTCTGACGGGGCTGATCCCATTATCAAGATTGCCGCGAGGAAACGAGATACGAAGGCCATGACGTTTGACGGAATAATTGTTGACAGAATTCGTAGCCGATCAGTACCATCAATACGATACCTACACCAATTACTTACGAAGGACTTTACACACGAATGGACCAGCTAGACCTTAGAATCATCGACATACTGCAGCATGACGGACGAACATCGAACGCGCGCGTGGCCAGACAGGTTGGAGTTAGCGAGGGCACCGTCCGAAGACGGCTTAACCGCCTGATCGAGGGGGAGTTCATCGACGTTGTCGCCGTGCCCGATCCCGTGAAGATGGGCCTCGCGTCCCGCGCCCTCATCGGCGTGCAGATCGACCCGGACAAGATAGACCGTGTGGCCGACGACCTCAACTCCCTCAAGGAGATCGCGTGGGTGACGATCACGACGGGCACGTTCGACGTGTTCGCGTGGGCCGCTCTCCCCACTCCCGAAGAGCTCGGCGTGTTCCTGCGCACGAAAGTCGGGACAATCCCCGGCGTGCGGCGCACGGAGACATTCGTCAATCTGAGCAATAAGAAGCGGGGTAACGGCGTCGTGGCGTAGCCCACTGCACGACACTGAATCAGCAGCCCCGCCCCGATGATCATCGGGGCGGGGCTTTCTTTTGTGAGCGCTGTACGAGCATACCGGCTTCAACTATAATTCTTGGCCGGTGACGGAAAGGAGCGGAACGTGTTCAAGACGATCGACTGCGGAGAATTGCGAGGGGACCACGAGGGGCAGGAAGTTACACTGGCGGGATGGGTTGACCGCCGAAGGGACCACGGCAACCTTATCTTCATCGACCTGCGCGACCGCTCCGGCATCGTGCAGGCCGTCTTCAACCCTGATCTGCACCCGGAGCCGCACGACCTCGCCGGGCAGGTGCGAAGCGAATGGGTCGTGCAGGTGTCGGGCTGCGTGACGCAACGTTCCGACGAGACGATCAACCCGAACCTCCCCACAGGCGAGATCGAGGTCGCGGTCGAAAGCATGACCGTCCTGAACGAGTCCAAGACTCCCCCCTTCTACGTCAACGAGGAGAGCGAAGTCGACGAGCTTCTGCGGCTAAAGTACCGCTACCTCGACCTGCGCCGTCCGAAAATGCGCGACATGCTGGTCATGCGCCATCGAGCCGTCAAGTTCATTCGCGACTTCCTCAGCGAGCGCGGCTTCCTCGACATCGAGACTCCCATCCTCATCAAGAGCACGCCGGAGGGCGCGAGGGACTATCTCGTTCCGAGCCGCCTCTACCCCGGCAAGTTCTACGCCCTGCCGCAGTCGCCGCAGCAGCTCAAGCAGCTTC
>VXLM01000051.1 GCA_009841605.1 Dehalococcoidia bacterium | reverse complement strand
CCACAACCACAGCCACCACCGCCACCGCCGCAGCCACCACCGCCGCCGGCGAACTCGACGTTGGGGTTGCTGATGACGAAACCGCTCCGCATGAGACCTTCCATGTAGTCGATCTTCGCGCCCTCAACGAGCGGAGCGCTCTCGGAGTCGACCAGCACCGTCAGGTTTTCGATACTCATCACGAAGTCGTCGTCCTTCGCCTCATTCTCGATGCTCATCGCATACTGGAACCCGCCGTGAGGGCCGGGCATCGGCATGACCCTCAGCAGCGCGTCTCCCTGCCCCTGCTCCTGGAGCGCTTCCTTCAGCTTTCCCGCCGCGAGCGGAGTGATATCGACGATCTGGGATGTCGTTGCCAAGGTTCTAACCTCCCGTATGTAACATGTCTTGAGTACGCCTCGATACTATCACGCGGCTTTTCGCAGGGTCAATGAACTTCGAGGCCTGGAACCTGTCCCGGATGAGCAGGCAAATCGAAATAGCCCCGGACCCTGTCATTCCGATCGAAGCGTAGCGGAGTGAGGAATCCGGAAACTTCGCCTCGACCAATCATCCTTAGAGACTACGTCAAATTTCGCTTCTACAAGTCCTCTCCACCCATTGGCTCAGAGAAAAACACGTTCTCCCTGAGCCTGTCGAATGGCAGTTCGTAGCCAGCTAAAGCATCAAACTAATCGCTAATTCTCCGCCTCGTACGTAACTGCCAGCTCCACGTTCGTCAGCACCACGTCGCTAACGACCTGCGGGTTCCGGTGCTCCAGGACGACCTTAACCGTGTGCTTCCCCTTGGCCGCTTCTTCCGGGTCAAGGTCGAGCAGGAACCACGACGCTTGGCCGACATCGTAGATCTGGGCGTCCATCGGGTTGCCGGCGGTGTCCTCGGCCAGGTGGTACTCCTGCCGCACGTCTGACCGCTCCTCGCCGTCCCAGTACACCTTGACCACGTCTCCAACCACCCACTCGTCGAGGAACAGCCGGAGCCTGATGTCGGCAGGCTGGTTCGCCTCCAGGTCGTCGCCCTGCTCGACGGTGATCGTCGGGCCCTCACCTGTCATGGTCGGCTTGAGCGGCACGGGCACCTGACCCCAAAGCCGGTCGTTGTCGAACGCACCCGCCCATGACTGCCCGACCGTGCCGAACGCGTCCTTGTACCGGTGCGCCGCCGCGAATACCTTGTCGGTGCCGGCCAGCGTGTCAACCGAGCCGATCTGGTTCATCAGCTCCCTGCGCGAGTCTCGGTTGGCGTGCCAGTTGAAGAGATAGATGCCGTCCGACCCCGCCGCGTGCCACTGGCTCGCCACCGCCCGCGTACGCAACTGGTCCTTGAGCAGCGGATTCTCCGGCCCCACGAACCCCGTCCAGTCCCAACCGTCCACTCGCGCGTCGAAGCCGGGATACACCGCAACGTCAGTTCCCTCGCACATGGCGAGATACTGCTCGACGGCGATCAGCGGGTCGGTGTGCGCTCCACCCGCCGGGATGAGGATGTCGACCAGCCCGTCCGCGATCCACGTCTCCACGTCGTAGCCGATGCGGTACGACATCTCAGGCGTGCCGGATACGCGCGCAGCGAGGTAGTAGGGTCTGCCGCGCTGCTCCGCCAGCTCGTCCGTGACCTCCCTCACCGCCCGCTGAACGTCCGTGATGACGTAGCGCATGCGGTAGCCGTAGTCGTCCGGCAGGTGGAATCCGTGCCGCTGCCAGTCGAGCTCGATGCCGTCCCACTCCCAGCGACGCGCCACCTCCTCGCAGTGCCGGAAGCGGTTCTCACGCACCTCGGGATGTTCGAGGTTCCACGACACCGCGAACCACGGCGTTGTCTTGTCGCCGAGCACCCATTCGGGATGCTCGATTCTCATGCGAGTAAGCTCGGTGTGCCGCATCGTGGCGAGGTCCGACGGCTGCGCCCCGCCGAAGTGGTTGTCGTTCATCCGCACCGAGGCATAGACCTCCATCCCAAGCTCGTGTCCACGAGTGATGATCTCAGCCTGCGGGTCTTCTCCTCGATCGATCATGGCTCTGACGTTCTCGTGAAAGGTGTACGACCGCGCATTCTCATACACCCTTCCGTGAACGTCCCCGACGGTCTCCAGCACGTCGCTCTCCCACCGGGCCGCGTGTTCGCCCACGCACCAGAAGTGCGCCCGAACCTGCGTGTCCTCCATCGGCCCGTACACCTTGTCGAGGAACTGCTCCATCGTCTGCGGATACTCCGAGTACCCGTGCGGGTTCCCGTCCCAGTTGTATATCAGTCCATATTCCGGTGGTCTTGGCATAGCGGTTTTCCCTTCGTCTTTGATGCTTGGTACACTGTTTTCAGGCGCACCGCATTGTAGTCCAGCATCTTCAGAATTGAAACACGCGCAGAGACAAAATCACCAATGCCCATCGAATACCGTCCCATAACCGAAGACGATCTCGAGGCTGCCGCGCGAATCCAGGCGTGGACCTTCCACAGCCACCTCGACGATTCGTGGATGCCAATCGTCCGTGAATGGTTTGAGTTGGGAGACTTCATTGGAGCATTCGACGGCCAGGATCCCGTGGGGGTCACGGAGCGGTATCCGTTCGAGATGACCGTCCCCGGCGGAAGCGTCACGACCGCCTGCATTCGGGGCGTGACCGTTCTCCCTTCGCACCGCAGACGCGGCCTCCTCACCGAGATGATGAAGCGTCAGCTTACCGCCGCCCACGAGAGCGGTCTGACTATGTCCGCGCTCGAGGCCTCCGAGACCCCGATCTACGGTCGCTTCGGGTACGGCATCGCCTGTGAGCATGAGAATTGGTCGATCGATCGCCATCGCTCGGGCTACCGGGAGGAATACTCGTGGGACGGCTCGATCAATATAGTCAAATCCGACAGGACAAGGAAGGTCTTCCCCGAGGTCTACAGGAGGGCCGCGCCACTCCGGGCGGGAGTCATCGTTCAACCGCCAAATCCTTTCTGGCACGAGGTGTTCGGCAAGGAAGATGCAAAGGACACCAATTTCTACGTGGAGTACCGGGAAAGCGAAGTCGAGGGCTGCGCCGTCTATCAAATCAAGGGAGGTATTGTCTCTGTGAGCCTCTTCCTGGCCTGCAACGACGACGCCTACGCCGCTCTCTGGCGGTACCTTTTCGATATTGATCTCGTCAGCACCATCAAGGCCTCGGACAGGCCGAGGGATGAACATCTCGTGTGGATGCTCCACGACCCCAGGGCACTGGAATGTAAGCCCCGCGACCGCACGTGGCTCCGTCTGATCGACGTCCCAAAGGCGCTGTCGTCGAGGACGTACGCAATAGACGGCGAGATTGTCTTCGAGGTCCGCGACAGCTTCTGCCCGTGGAATGACGGTACCTACCACCTAACCGGCAGCCCCTCCGGCGCAACATGCCAGCCCACCACCAAGTCGCCCGACATCACCCTCTCCGTCGACGACCTGGCCGTTCCCTACCTCGGAGGCTCCCCATTCACGCCTCTCGCCCACGCAGGCCGAGTAGAAGAGCACACCCCCGGAGCACTCCGCCGCGCCGATGGTATGTTCACCACCGAGCTTAAGCCCTGGTCTCCCATGATGACGTGACCGTGCGGGGTTCAGACTCGCTGCATTATTCCACATTACAGTGGTTTTGGATATATATTCCTTCCATTAGTCATTGGACTCGGCTATACTGCCCGAAGATGTATCGCGTTGGACGATTGCATTTCACGCAGCAAAGCACCTGAGCAGAACAGACCTCGTATGCCCATCGAGTACCGCCCGATAACCGAGGACGATCTCGTGGCTGCCACGCGGACCCAGTCATGGGCCTTCGGCAGCCATTTCGACGAGTCGCGGATGGACAACCCGCGAGAGTGGTTCGAGCTCGGCGACTACATCGGCGCGTTCGATGGCTCGGACCCCGTCGGAGTCACCGAACTATTCCCGTTCGACATCACCGTCCCCGGCGGGAGCGTCACCGCCGCCTGTATCGGTGGCGTGACCGTTCTGCCCTCACACCGCAGGCGTGGCCTCCTCACCGAGATGATGAAGCGCCAACTCACCGAAGCCTACGAGCGCGGACTGCCGGTGTCGCCCCTCGGAGCATCCGAGGCCCCGATCTATGGCCGCTACGGGTACGGCAAGGCCAGCGAAGGTGAGGGCTGGAAGATCGACCGCCATCGCGCCGCCTTCCGCCAGGACTACACGTGGGACGGTTCGATCAAGATGATTGAGACCGAACGAGCAAGAGAGATATTCCCCAAAGTCTATCGCCGTACGGGAAAGGGCCGCGCGGGAATTATCCAGCCTCCGAAACCCTGGTGGCATGATGAGTTCGACGACAGTTCCCGGCGCAAGAAGAACCAGCCCGCCAACTTCTACGTCGAATACCGGGAGGACGATGTCGAGGGCTGCGCCTACTACCGCATCAAGGATGGCACTCTCAGCGTGTGGATGCTCCTGGCCTGCACCGACGCCGCCTACGCTGCCCTCTTGAGGTACTGCCTTGACGTTGACCTCATCAAGACCATCCAGGTCTGGTCGCGACCCGTGGACGACCCCTTGATCTGGATGCTCCACGACCCCAGAGCCCTGAAGCGCAGGATCTTCGACTGGGTGTGGCTCCGCCTGGTCGATGTCCCGAAGGCCCTGTCATCAAGGACATATGCCATCGACGGCGAGATCGTAATCAAAGTCCGCGACAGCTTCTGCCCATGGAACGACGGAACTTACCAGCTAACCGGCAGCCCATCCGGCGCGATCTGCAAAGCCACCACCAAGTCGTCCGACATCACCCTCTCCGTCGACGACCTCGCCGTTCCCTACCTCGGCGGTTTCCCGTTCACCCCGCTAGCCCGCGCTGGCCGCGTCGAGGAACACACCTCCGGTGCACTGCTCCGTGCCGACGCCATGTTCGCCACGCAGTTGAAGCCGTGGTCGCCGATGCTGACGTAGGGTTGCACCACTCACATCTGGATATCACTGTCGAACCGAGTTGCTCGTATCCCCTCTCCCGTCGTGGGAGAGGGCTAGGGTGAGGGTGTTTTGAGTAAGCAAACAAAATCGAATGGAACCGACGTAGTGGCTGGTTCTGTTGGCAAGGACACCCCTCACCCCGCCAGCGCGCGCGACTCCGCCACGATATCTCCCGCTGACAGCCCCACGTACGTCATCAGGTCGTCCGCCGAGCGGCCGGACTTCGGGATGCGCTTGACGTACATTTGCTTGACCCTGAAGCTGCCGCCGTGCTCCAGCAGCGCCTCAACGACCTCGGAGCCGAAGCCCGCGCCGTAGTTGTCCTCCACCGTCACGACTCTCCTACCGCAGGCTTGGGCTGACTGCGCGATGGCCTCCCCGTCGAATGGGAGGGAGTATAGGTCGATGAGCCCGGCTTTAATACCTTCTTCCGACAGCGTTGCCAACGCCTGAAGCGCCTCGTGTACCGCATACCCCGACGCCACGATCAACACGTCGGCGCCCTCGGCGAGCACCCCGTGCCCACCGAGTGTGAAGTCGGCGTCCACGTCATAAAGGAACGGCGTGTCCGGCCTCGCGGCGCGGAGGTAGCAAGCGCCCTCGTGCTCCGCCATCAGAACGGTCAGCGCATACGCCGACACGGCGTCCGCCGGATTGAGGATATACAACCCCGGCCCTCCCGCGTCCGCCTGCACCTTCGCCATCGACCGGAAGAACGCCACGTCCGCAAGCGCCATCTGGCTCGGCCCATCGGCGGCGATGTTCACTCCGACGTGCGAGCCGACGACCTTGAGGTTCAGCCTGCTGATGAACCCCATCTCGAACTGGTCGTAGCCGCGCGCCACGAACTTTCCGAAGCTCGACGCGAACGGTATCTTGCCCCCCGACGCCAGTCCCGCCGCGCACGATATAAGGTGCTGCTCCGCTATGCGGCACTCGAAAAAGCGGTGCGCTAAGTCGGGGTCCTGTGAGAAATACTCGGCGAAGGTGGAGTTCTTCACGTCCCCGTCGAGAGCGACTACGTCTGGGTTCGCATGACCAAGCGCCTGAAGTGCGATCCCGTACCCCTTCCTCGGTGCAAACTTCCCGTCCGAAAGAGCGGATGCCTGCCCATAGGTATTCATCGCCTCGGCAAACCCCGGAGGAGACTCGCATCCGGCAGGCGGTGACGCCGTCGCGGGAGCTGGGCAGGCCTCCAGGTCGCCGTTCGTACCCGCCACCCCAAGTGCCTCCGCTGTCTCTTCCAGTTCTTTCAGTGCGGCTGTCTCGTCGTCGCCAGTCAGCGGCTTGCCGTGCAGACCGTCACCAGCCGTCTTGACGAACCCCCAGCCCTTGACCGTCTCCGCGACGATGGCAAACGGCCTGGCACCGGCATCGTCCGTGTGGCGAACGTGTTCTATAAGCGCGTCCCGCACGGCAACCGGGTCATGCCCGTCGATCACCGCAACGTCGAATCCTGCTCCCCGCAGCTTGGCCGCGATAACCTCCGGCGACTGCTGGGCGCTCACCGGGTCGGACTGCCCGTACCCGTTGCAATTGAAGATCGGACAGACCGCGTTCAGACCGTAGTCGACGATGAAATCAACCGCCTCCCACACCTGGCCCTCGCGGCTCTCGCCGTCACCGATGATGCAGAATACCCGCTTGTCCGAGCCGTCCAGCCGCGCCGCCGCCGCAAGACCCGCCGCGATAGAGAGTCCCTGTCCTAGCGAGCCTGTCGCCGCCGGGAAGAATGGAAACCCCTCTGCCGGATTCGGATGCCCGTCGATCTCGCTGTCGATGGCCCGCAGCGTCATGGCGTCTTCTACAGTCATCGGACGCCGCTCACCTGAGCCCTTACCCACTGCCAGCCCCAGCTCGGAGCCCGCCGCGTACACGATGGGGCAGGCGTGTCCCTCCGACAGCACCAGCCGGTCCGCCGTCGGACTTGCCGGGTCGGAAGGATCGTACCGCATGTGCCCGTGCATCAACGCGGCCACGATATGGGCCAAGCTCGATGCCGAGGTCGGATGACCCGAGTCCGCCGCTGCCGTCATCTCGACGGACAACCTGCTTAGCTCGATCGCTTTTGCGTGAAGAGATTCAACGTATCCCACGATGCTGGACTTCCCATTCGTTTAGTGTGGAGCCACGGTTGCCATGCCGCGCGCTCGGCATATACTACCAAAAACCACGCGCCCAAACGCACACCGTTCTCATGGAAATCCGGCCTATAGCGGATGGTCACTTTGCGTATGGTTGTCCGCCGATGAACCGCCGCTCTATTCCAAGTTTTGCCCTTTGTCTTGACGTTGACTGAACCTTGTCCGTCGCTCTATACTACCGAGCGACTTTGACCATCGAATGGAGCGTGGGAATATGCGTCTTTCGTGCCTGCAAGAAAACCTCAGCCGCGGCCTTGGAATCGTGGGAAGCGCCGTAGCCGCCCGAACAACCTACCCGGTCATGCAGAATGTTCTGATCACGACCGACAACGCGCGGCTCAAGCTGGCGGCCACCAACCAGGAGATCGCCATCAGCACGTGGATAGGCGCGCAGATCGAAGAAGAGGGAGAGGTCACCATTCCCGCGCGGCTGTTGACCGAGTTCGTCAACTCTCTCCCGGCCGAGCGCATCGACCTCGACTTCACCGAACAGCCCGTCGGCATTTCCGTAAAGTGCGCGCGCTTCTCTGCACAGATCAACGGCACTCCCGCAAGCGACTTTCCGCCCGTTCCCACAGTCGAGTCCGGCGTCGCGGGCCAGATCGACCCCGGCGTCCTGAACGATGCGATCAAGCACGTGACTATCGCCGCCGCCACAGAGGATTCCCGGCCCGTTCTGACCGGCATCAAGGTCGAGATAACGGGCGACGATTTCACCTTCGCCGCCGCGGACGGGTTCCGCCTGGCGGTTTACAAGGGCAAGCTCCTTGAAGCGCTTCCGGAGGATGTCGACTTCATCATTCCCGCCCGTGCTCTCAACGAAGTCTCCCGCCTCACCGGCGGCCAGACCGATCCGGTGGAGTTCACCGTAACGGCCTCGAACAACCAAGCCCTCTTCCGGCTAAACAATATCGAGGTCGTGGCGAACCTGCTGCAGGGTACCTTCCCCAACTACCAGCAGCTCGTCCCCGACAAGTACGACACCCGAGCGTCCGTCAACCGCGAGGAGTTCATTCGCGCCACGCGGGCCGCGTCGATCTTCGCCCGCGAAGGCAGTAACATCGTTCGTCTCATGATGAACGGCGGGGATGAAGACGAAAGCAAAATGACGGTTCAGTCGAAGTCGGAGGAGGTCGGTCAGAACGAAGGCGAGATCACCGCCGAGATCGAGGGCGGAGAGGCCAAGATCGCCTTTAACAGCAAGTACCTCACCGACGTGCTCAACGTACTCGAAACCGGCAAGGTCGCTCTGGAGACCACCACCCCGTCGAGTCCCGGCGTCATCAAGCCCGTCGGCGACGACAACTACGTCCACGTCGTTATGCCGATCTTCGTCCAGTGGTGACCGTGACGGCAATCGACGTCATTCCCGCGAAGGCGGGAATCCAGAGGCTATGACCCACAGAGGTACTCGTTCGCCCTGAGCCTGTCGAAAGGCGAATCCTCGCGAGTACGCCCCTACCTCACCACCTCGCCGTTCTCGGTGATCCGCTTGACTCGCTCCGAACCCGTGTAGGCGACGACCCGCACCGAAGACGAGACCTTCTCGCCCGGCTGAAGCACCATCACCGTGCCGTTGGACATGGCGTCGGCAATCCCCTGGTTCGTCCAGCTTGAGAACGGTTCGAGGCCGACGTTGTACGTCCGACCCCACCACGGATAGCCGTACCCGCCTCCGAACGACTGCCAGAACCACAGGAACTTGTACACGTCCGTCGGCCAATGCACGCCGAACCCCAGTCCCATCTTCTGGTTGGTGATGGCGTACCAGCCTTCCGGCATGTCTGCGATATACGACATATCGTAGCGACGCGCGTCCTTCGGCTCGATTTTGCTGGCGTCGATGGGATTACCCTGCTGGTCCTCGGTCATCGGCCACGGAGTGCGCGCGCCGAGCTTCAGCTTCGCGTTCGGATGGTGCTGGTCATCGTGGTTGATGAGCGTGCCTCCCGGCAGGTCGATCACGCAGTCGGGGCTGAGGAACGGGGGCCCAAGAGCGATATGCTCGCCCCACACGCAGTGGCCGACCTCCTCACCCTCGTTGGTCAACGTCTGCTCCACTTCAAGCACGGACGAACCTGCGTTCAGCGCCAGGGTCTTCTCGAAGAAGTATGGCGTGCGCGCCGTCCGCACCCAGCACTTGATCGCGACGCGCTCCGGGGTGTCCTCGACGATCTGCGCGTCCCACGGCACCATGTTCGCCTCGGCGTGGAGACCCAAGTCCGCCCCTTGGTACTTGGAAGGGAACCCGCCCCCCGGGAACACCGTCTGCCACCCGCCCTCGTAGAAGTCCATCCACGTCCCCACGTTCTCGCCGGTGGTGGGAGTGAACGTTCTCGGATCGCGAACGCCGTGCGGGTCGAGGTACATGAAGTCGACATCGGTCGGCTTGTGGACGAACTGGTAGACGTCCGCACCCTTGTCGATGAGAATGACGATGCGCAGCAGTTCGTTCTCCAAGACCGCCGTCTTCAGTCCCCGGAAAGTCCAAGCGTCCGAGACCCGGCACCCGTGGTTGCGCTCTAGCTGGTAGTGTGTCATAGCAAGTAATACCCCTTTCGGATTCGCTCGGAGTCTATGTACGGGGGAGTTTGATGTCAAGGCAAAGGACACCTCCACCCCGTCTGCGACACGCCCCCTCTCCCTGCTACAATACCGCCATCAAAAGCCGAGGGCCTATCCTATGCTTAGCGAGCTTGAAATCACCCAATTCGAGGTTTTCGGATTTGTCGTTTTGCGCGGTTTCCTCAACCAGCACGACATAGACACCCTGAACGCCGAGTTCGACGTGGCGCTGGAGCGGGCAGAGGCCACGATGGAGCGGGCCAGTTTCCGCAAGCAGTTGAACTGGTGGAACTTCATGCCGGACACGCCATTCACGGCCTCGCTGCTCGAACAGCCCCGCTTCCTCGACAAGGTCAAGCAGCTCCTCGGCGACGACGTGGTGGCATCCTTCTCCGCCTCCAACTCCTTCTCCGGCGACCGCACCGACTGGCACCCGGACACCTCACAGAAGAACTGGCGAGGCCTGAAGTTCGGCATCTACCTCCAGTCCCTCGACGGCAGCAACGGCGCGCTGAGGCTCATTCCCGGCTCGCACAGGGAACCCATGCACTCCGAGTTCAAGCGCATTCCCCTCAAGGAGGGATTTGCCCATTCCGACGTCTTATTGCAGGATGACGGCCTCACCGTCGACCAGGTGCCCTCGCACATCGCCGCCGTCGAGTGTGGCGACGTCCTGATCTTCGACAACTACGCGTGGCACGGAAGCTATGGTGGGGGAGAGGACCGCCGGCTCATCACGATGGGCTACTTCGCCGCGCCCAAGACGCCGGAGCAGGAAGATGCCGTCCGCGAACAGGTAACCGCGGAGTCGAAGATTAGGGACATCTTCCCGCTTCTGCAGCGCGACCCGTTCTGGCTGAACAACCCCGACAACAACCCGGAGCGCACCAAGTGGATAGCAACGCTCCGCAAGTACGGCTTTGTCGCCGACGCGAACTAGGGCTTAACGAGAATCCTGAACACGTCCTTCGTCGGCGCCATCATCCGCTCGAACCCGACGTCGATCACTTCATCCAGTCCAATCTGATCGGTTATCAGCGGAGTCGTACTCAGCTTACCTGCCGCGATCAAGTCAACGGATGCCTGCACGTCCGCGCGACCGTAGGCAATCGTCCCGATGACGGTTTTCTCCTGTGCCACGATTGTGTTGAAGTCGAACTCCGGCGTGGACGTGTAGATCGCCACCAGGACGACTCTTCCGCCTCGCCGAACGTATCTCATGCAGTCTGCCGGAGTATTCGGCGCTCCCGCGGCGTCGATAACCAAGTCAGGACCGCGTCCGTCAGTAAGGTCCTTGAGAATCGCCTCGGCGTCCTCTTCCGCCGCGTTGATGGCGACCTCAACCCCAAGTGAGCTTGCGAGATCGAGACTCATCTGCCTCACATCGACGGCGAATACCCGCGCCCCCTTGGCCCTGGCGATCTGCATGGTGAGGGTACCGACGGTGCCGGCCCCGACGACTGCGACCGTCTCGCCCGGCTGAATGTTTCCGCGCTGAACGCAGTGGTGCGCCACCCCCGACGGTTCGATCAGCGCCGCAGCCTCGCTTGAGACGCTGTCGGGTAGGGGAATCAACTCCTCTGCCGGCCAAGACAGGTACTCCGCCAGTCCGCCGGGCCGGTCAAACCCGACGACGGTGAACTGCTCACACTGCGGAGTCTCGCCCATGGCACACCAAAAGCACGCCCCGCAGGTCAAGACCGTATTCAGCGCGACCCGTGTTCCCGACGAAAGGTGCCCGGCCTGATCGGGTGCTTCAACGACCGTCGCGGTCACTTCGTGACCCGTGATGATGGGCAGCTTGGTCTTGTCGATGAACTTCGGCCCGTATACATACTCTTCGATGTCGGTCGCGCAGATTCCGCAATAGTCGACTTGCAGCAACGCCTCGCCCTCCGTGGGGCTGGGATCCGGAACCGTCTCAAGCCTCAGATCGCGATTCCCGTGGTACACCATCGCTTTCATGTTGGGTTCTCCTTCCTGCGCGGAATGCACGCCTGGTTCACTTGTCTCTATTCGCAATTCTCCTCCGTACTCGTCTCACGGTTGTAGTTGTCCTCTAGCCGGATGATGTCGTCCTCACCGAGATAGTCGCCCATCTGGGCCTCGATGACCTCTAGTGGAATGTCCCCCGGGTTCTCCAAGCGGTGTTTCATTCCTTGAGGTATCGAGATCGACTCGTTTTCGTTGAGGATGAACACCTCGTCGCCTTTGGTCACTTTGGCCGTACCGCGCACGACGATCCAATGCTCCGCCCGGTGGTTGTGGTACTGGAACGACACCGCCGCGCCGGGAGAGATCGTCAGACGCTTGACCTGGAAGCCCTCGCCCCCGTCGAGAATATCGAACGATCCCCAGGGCCGATGCACCTTGCGATGGACGTCCGCCTCAGGCCTCCCATCCTTCCTTAGCTGCTCTACAATTTCCTTGATGTCCTGCACGCGGTCCTTATGCGCCACCAAGACCGCGTCCGCCGTCTCGATGACGACGACATCCTCCAGCCCAATCGCCGCCACCAGTCGGTGCTGGCCGATCACCAGCGAGTTCTTTGTAGAATCGGTGTACACGTCCCCCTGGATCACGTTCCCCTGGGTGTCCTGCTGACGCTGCTCCCTCAGGGTAGACCACGACCCGATGTCCGACCAGCCCACGTCTATCGGCACGACCGCGAACCCCGTCGATCCATCGTCTTCCGCCGCCGCAGATCCTGCCCCTTCCATCACCGCGTAGTCTATCGACTCACTCGGACAGTTCAGGAATGCTTGCTCCTCCGGTCGGAAGAACTCAAAAAAGTCCTTCCCTCGCGAGTAGGCCTCCCGAACGGCGGCGGTGATGTCGGGGCGGTGCTCCTCCAGTTGTCGGAGCCACATGGAGGCGCGCATCATGAATATCCCGCTGTTCCATAGGTACCGTCCCGATTCGCAATACTCCCTCGCGGCAGACAGGTCGGGCTTCTCCACAAACGAATGGATGGCGTACGCACCCCCGTCAACTGAGGGGAGGGTAGCTCCCTTTTCGATGTACCCGTACCCCGTCTCCGGGCCCGTCGGAGGCACGCCGAATGTCACCACGTCTCCCTCGGACGCCAGCGCCAATCCGACGCGGAACGCGTCCAAGAATCGTTGAGGCTCCGTAATCAAGTGGTCCGAGTGCGTGACAAGCAATATCGGGTCGCTGCCGTCCTCCACTGTGTCCTGCGCCCTTAGCGCGCCCAACGTCAGCGCGGGAGCGGTATTCCTCCCAGCCGGCTCGACGATGATGCTCGTCGCTTCAACCCCCACCTCTCTTAGCTGGTCGGCGATGATGAAACGATGCAGTTCACTGCACACGAGAATGGGAGAAGTCGCCTCCTCAATCAGTTCCAGACGGGCCAGCGTTTCCTGGAGCATACTCGACGATTCGCTGATCAGCGGGAGGAACTGCTTCGGATAGTACTCCCGCGACAACGGCCACAGTCGAGTGCCCGAACCTCCCGCAAGTATGACGGGGTAGATGGTCATGCGTCTCCTCTTCTGGGCCTATCCATCGGTTTCCTCTGCATTCTCAATCCGGTCAGCTTGTTCACGAAGCGGCTCGTAACGGTGCTCTGTCTCCGGGGCCTCGGCTACGTAGTCCTCGATGAGCCTCAATGCCCCCTGTGGGTCATTCTCTACGAGGTGCTGCGCTATGAGAAGCGCCCGCACCTCGACCCTGGACGGGGCAAGCTCGACCGCGCTCTCGACGAGTTCACGGGCCCGCGAAATATACTCTCCGTTCTCGTCTCGCGCCTGCTGATAGATAACCGCCATCCCGCTCAACAGCCTCCACTCCTCCGGCTCCGCCTTCGTGCCGGCAGGCCCGTGCTTCTCCACAATCGCCAAAGCTGTGGCCATCTCATTACCTGCCAACGCGCCCCACGCCAACCCAATCTCTCGGAACATCATCATACGAACTGTATTGGACAGCGGCGGGAACGTGTTGACCGAATCTTCAAACGCCTCGAACCTCTGCGCCCAGGAAGTTCCCCCGCTGACCGCGTCAGCCGCGCTCGACGCAGCCGTCAATGGTCGCACATTGAGCAGGAACACTGCCGCGGCGATCCCGACTCCCACGACAACGACCATCGACACCATCGCAGTGTCTCCCCTTAGCGACGGGAATAGGGGAGTGCGGTCCGCAACTCTCTCGTCTTGAACGACCGCTTGCGTTGGCCCCGAACCGCTCCGCTTCAGAATCATTGAATCGAGGAACACCACGAACCCGACCAGCGCATAGAGGTGAATTACCGTGCCCGGCGTGTCGAACAGAAAGAAATTCTGGGTAAAGTATCCGATCAACCCAGCTCCGATCAGGAACGCGAACACCTGCTGCCCCGCCGTCAGGTATCTGGCCTTCCGAATGAACACGACCGCCAGGGACACCCACAGAGCCAAGTATCCCAGCAGGCCGAGCAGCCCCTTCGTCGTGAGTTCCTCTATGAGCTTGTTGTGCGCCTGATCGAACGACGCCGCGCCCTTGGCAAATGCTTCGGGCCCTACGTGACGATCGTAGCCGACCGTGTAGTTCTCCGGCCCCCAACCGAGTAGCGGCCGGTCGAGAAACGCCTTCATGCCGACCTCGGCTGCTGCAATCCTCCCCTCGGCGCTCCTGTCCCGCACCCCCGTGTTCAGTAGTCGTTCGACCATAGTCCCGGGGAGATCGATCCTCTCTACGTCGGTTCCTGCGCGCACGAGAATGAATATGGTCAAGAGCGAAACCAGCGCAGCCACCACGGCAGTCGTGCCAATCGCCGCCGTTCGGAGTCGCCGAGAGCCGCCCCACAGTGCGTATCCGATGCTAAAGGCTAGTATCCCGGCCACAAGCGCGATGGCGGCGCTCCGTGTTCCACTGAGGAATACCATCGTGAGACTGAGCGCAATGGCCGCCACCCAAAACACCCGCCATAATTGCTCAGGAGGAATCGAAGATAGTCCTCCGCTCTGCTGCACTCTGCGTCTCCTGCGCCGTTCCACCGCGCGTCCTCGCGTCTCTGAGGCCGACCTGTCGAGGAACGACTCCGCGAGGAACCCTGCCGCAATGAAGAAGTTCACCAGCATATACCCGCCAACGTAGGTCGGATTCCCCAGGGTGATGTCCAACCGGTTCCGATATTGAAGGTACTCGAATACCCTGATGTCGAGGAACTGCGTCAAGCCCAGCAGTCCAATCAAAATGCCCACGCCAAGATTGAAGTTGAGCAGCGTCCGCCAGTGCGCCCACGTCCTGTGCGTTGACACCAATACAACGACGAATGTGGCCCAGTGCGCGAGGTCGACCCAGCCTTGCATCCGCTCATAGGTCGACCAGAGGCTCCGCGTCGGACTGACGGAGAATACCGTGGCCAGGAGCGCGATCAGCACATAGACTCCGAGCGCCGCCAGCGTCCACGACTTTGGAAATCGGTATGACGAATCCCTGAGCAGCAGGATGATCCACAGCCCGAACGCGATCTCGATCAGCGTCCGCGACCACAGCGCCTTGCCGACCACGTACGGGAACACCGCATGAGGCAGGGGATCGGTCATGACGATCAATGGCGTGACCATGACCAGGGCCAGGACGATTCGTATTGCGGTAACGAGACGCGATTCCATAGCGGTCATGCTCCGGTAAATCCGGCTTCTCCTTCGCCTCGTACGTGCATCGGGCTACCCAGCCCGGCGTTACGCTCACTCATCGGCGTTCCTCATCGACGCAGCAGTCATCTTCAGCCCTTCGATCAGCCCAACCTTCGGCTCCCAGCCCAACTCCCGCCTTGCCCTCGAAGCGTCAAGCGCGATATGCCTGACGTCTCCCGGCCGGGGCGGACCATAATGAGCAGGCTCGCCGTACCCGGTCACCTCCTGCAGGCGCCGGAAAATTTCATTCACCGATGTCCCTTCGCCCGTCCCAATGTTGACAACAAGCGATTCGCCGTGCTTCATCACCTTTTCGTGTGCCTCGACAATGTCGCCGACGTACACATAGTCCCTCGTATGCTCTCCGTCCCCGTTGATCGTGACCTGATCTCCGCGCAGCATCTTCCGCAAGAAGATCGCGATGACGCCCGACTCCCCATGCGGGTCCTGTCTCGGCCCATAGATGTTGGCGGGCCGCAGCACCTTCAGGGGAATGGAGTCCGGCAGCATCGTCCTGAAGTAGCATTCCGCTGTCCACTTGCTCAGCCCGTAGGCGCTGATGGGGCGTATCGGATGGTCTTCGTCACACGGCAGATACTCCGGCTCGCCGTACAGCGCTCCGCCCGTATTGACGTAGACCACCTGCTCGCACTCGGCCTCAATCGCGCCTCGAATGACGTTCAGCCCGCCAAAGATATTAACCCGGGCATCCAAGTTCGGGTCGCTCATGGAGACGGGAACGGACGACTGCGCCGCCAGGTGAGAGATAACATCAGGACCGAACGACTTCACCACACTCACGAATCCGTCGTTTGCAACGTCGAAATCGACAAACTCTGCGTTAGCGGGCAAATTCGAGCGAGCGCCCGTCGAAAGATCGTCCACGACCAGCACCTCGTGGCCGTTCTCCAACAGGCCGTCTACGATGTGCGACCCGACGAACCCCGCGCCGCCCGTCACAAGTACCCGCGCCAAATGCGCCTCCTGGAAATTGCCGCTTTTCTTGACCTGCGCCATACACAAGCCTCTCCTATGGTACAAGTTATTTGAGGAATCTCAAACGCTCCCCCTTGCCAAGGTCTTGGGCCAACATTAAGCGGAAACAGCTCGAATTGTTATAATTCCTCTGCAATAGTGATCGAACCACTTTCGCCATAGCATCATTGTTCAGGAGGTCGATCATGGTTCCAACTCACACCATCGGCTTCGTTTGGCCCGGCCCGCCTGTGCCTGGCGACGCGGAAGAGGTCGCCCGCTTCATTCCGGGTGGCGTTGACTGGCACATCGTCGGCACACCGCGGGACTTTGCGACTGATGATCGTCCGGCCATCACTCGAGACCGGCTGTTCGCTATGGCCGAGAACCCCAACATCGAGGCGGCCGCCGCGACGCTGCCCGGTCTCGGTGTACAGGCCATCGGCTACGGCTGCACGTCCGCCAGCTACGTGCGCGGAGTCGGCGGCGACACGGACATCTCCGCCCGCATCACGGAAGCGACCGGCCTCCCCTCGACAACAACCTCAACAACGGCAGTCGAGGCGCTCAAGCTGCTAGGGGTCACCCGCGTGGCCGTCCTCTCGCCGCACGTCGACGAGCTCAACGAACGACTGCGCGGATTCCTCGAAGGTCACGGCCTCGACGTTGTGCACATGCGCGGACTGAACAAGCTTCGCGGCATCGAGAATATACCGCAAGAGGAGATCTACGAGTTGGTCGTCCAACTGATCGACCGCCCGGAAGCTGACGGCATCTTCATAAGTTGCACCGGCATGAGGACCTCCAACATCCTCTCCCGCCTTGAAGAAGCAACCGGGAAGCCCGTCGTCTCCGCCCTGCAGGCAACGATCTGGGGCACCCTTCGCTTGACCGACGCCCCCTCGGAACTGCCCGGGCTTGGGTCACTGTTTCAGGTTCCCGTAGCCGCTCCCGCTTGAGGTTCGAGCGAATCTGGTAGACTGGTTATGTCTATCAGGGGCGTCCCATGCGGCGCCCCAATATGTGTGAGGAGTCATTGTCAGCGTGCCAGGACCATTGAAGCTCGGCATTCCGAAGGGAAGCCTCCAGGACGCCACCGTTGCCCTGTTCCATCGGGCTGGATGGCAGATCGACATAAACTCCCGCAGCTACTTTCCCCAGATCGACGACGACGAGATCGAATGCTCCATCGCCCGCGCGCAGGAGATGGCGAGGTACGTCGAGCATGGGCCCCTTGAGGCCGGCATCACCGGCAAGGACTGGATCGCCGAGACCTCCTCCGACGTTCACGTCGTCACCGACCTGGTCTACTCGAAGGTCAGCGCGCGTCCGGCAAGGTGGGTGCTCGCCGTTCCCTACGACTCCGGCATCAAGAGCCTTGAGGACCTCGAAGGCAAGACCATTGCCACCGAGTTGGTTATGTTCACAAGGAGTTACTTCGCCGAGCGCGGCATCAATGTCGAGGTCGAGTTCTCGTGGGGCGCGACTGAGGCAAAGGTCGTTTCCGGCCTCGCCGACGCCATCGTCGAGGTGACCGAGACCGGCAGCACCATCCGCGCGCACGGACTGACGATCATTCACGATCTCATGGAGACCGTTCCGCAGCTCATTGCCAACCACGGCGCTTGGAATGACCCCGAAAAGCGGGCGAAGATCGAGCAGATCGGCCTTCTCCTGAACGGCGCCCTCCAAGGCGAAAAGCTCGTCGGCCTCAAGATGAACTTCCCCCAGGAGAAGATCGAGGATATCGT
>VXLM01000020.1:53737-104889 GCA_009841605.1 Dehalococcoidia bacterium | reverse complement strand
CGGTCATGAACATCGTTATTGAGACCGCCGCCCATGAAGCCTGGTCGGGGGTACGCGCGACGGCGCTAATGACGAGGCCGATTGCGCTTACCGCCGCCGCCAACAGCAGGGCGACGGCCAGAGTAAGAAAGAATGCATCGAGTCCGCCGGGACGCAGCACAACGAAAGCCAGAGCCAGCAAGACGATTGCCTGGAACATCGTCCGCGTGATGCCCGCGAAGAATTTGCCGAGAAATAGCTGATTTGAGGTAAGCTGCGTCGTGAGGAGCCGTTCGAGGATTCCGTTCCGTCGTTCTTCGACGAGCGCCTGTGCGCTGAGCATAACGGCAAGCAAGAGGATCATGACGAGAATCCCGGGCATTACTCGGTTTACGGCAAAATCGTCCTCTTCCCCGCCGATCACCTCCGTCCGCACCGTCACCGGAGGAGCTGCCGCCGTTATCCGCTTCGCTTCGTCGACTGCGCGGTCGACCGCAGAACGGGGAACATCCGCGCCCTTCGCCGCTTCGTTGACCATCGCTCGAACAAGGGACTCGCTTGCGATGTCCTGGGCCACTCCACGAATGATGCTGGCGACGATCTGGCCTTCATCACCTCCCGACCCGCGACGACGGAACATGATTTCGGTTGGGTTGCCCGCATCAAGGTTCTCCGTGAAGTCGGGTGGGATGATGGCTGCGTAAACTACGGAGGAATCGTCAAGGGCGTCGTTGATCTCCTGCTCGGTGTAGAGCTTGACGTCGAGTCCATCGACCTGCTCAAGGCGGGCTATCAGCGCTTGGGACATCGCTCCCCGGTCGAGGTCGGCGACATGTGCCGTTGCGTTGAACGTCTCCTCTCCACCGAACGCGCCGTACATGAGCGCGAAAAGCACGATCGGCAGCAAGATTCCAAACGCCAAGCTCAGCCGGTCGGCGATATACCGCTTTAGCTCGACGTAGGCTATGTCGAAGGGTTTGAACATCTGGACGCCACGAGAACCTAGGCGAATAAACTACGACTACTCTAAACGGACGGTGGATGTGGATGAGTTGTGCGACGTATGGAACGTAGGAAGGACATCACAGATTCGGACTCGGCCCCGGAAACACCCAGCGCGACAGACTTGGATCGACATCCGCGCAAGGGGAGAGCAGCAAGTCGCGCCTGACGTGACTCCGGCCGCCAGCCTGCTGACCTTCGCCTCCGGCCACGACCAGACAAAGGTCTTCACTTTCCAGCCGGAAGGTCTTGTCTTCACCATACTTGAATCGCTGATTCGGTGACTCCGAGCACGACCTGACATACACGCTTCCTCCGTCTGCCTCAAGGCAGCGGTCGTGTTCCACCAAGTACAGCTGGCCCTGTGATGGACGATTGAACGCGAACATTTCGTCGTCAGCCCCCGGTTTGCATGTGTGGGCTTGAAGAGGACTGTCGACATTCAGGTTTGCCCCGAACCCCGCAACGTCGACGCAGTAGAACTCCGGCTCGTCGAGAGGGTCTTCTAGCATCACCAGACTCTCGGACGGAATTGACTCAGCAACTACTTCCGTCGGGGTCGGCGATGGTTTAGGAGTGGATGTTGGGACTGTTGTTGGAGTAGGTGCAGGCTGCAGTGGGGTGAAGGTGGGCTCCGGCATGGACGTTGGAGACGGGGTTGAAGCCGTTTCCGTCGAACATGCCAACAAGGCCAAACCAATCAAACATGCAAGTAAGAAAGCTTGTCTCGGCATTAGTCCTGTTGTATTCATACCGCGCAGGAGGCGCTCTCTCGCCCTTCGCTAGTCGCGCAGGCTCCTTCCCGTAAGGTTGAGGAAGACCTCTTCCAGCGTCGTCGAGTCCGGGTCGCCCACCTGCGATTTGAGACCCCGCGGTGTATCGAGAGCGATCAGCCTGCCGTTGTCGATGATGCCGATACGGTCGCAAAGACGGTCAGCCTCCTCCATGTAGTGAGTCGTGTACAGGACGGTCATTCCTTCGTCGCGGAGTTGCAGGATGGTATCGAATATGTGGCTCCTCGACTGTGGGTCGATGCCGACGGTGGGTTCATCGAGCATGAGCAGCGCGGGAGTGTTCATCAGCGCGACAGCGATGTTGAGCCTGCGCTTCATCCCGCCGGAGAACTTCGCGACTGCTCCCTTTGCGCGGTCGGTCAGTCCTACTCGTTCGAGAATGCCGTAAGCTCGTTCCTTGGCCTCACCGCCGCGAAGTCCTGCCATCTTGCCGAAGAAGACGAGATTGTCGATGGCCGACAACTCGGCATAGAGCGCAATGTCCTGGGGACAAACGCCGATTAACTGCCTGACCCGGTCACTCTCGCCAAGCACCGAGTGGCCGCCGATGGTCACGTCGCCACTGTCGGGGCGCAGTACGGTGGAGAGTATCCTGAGGGTAGTCGTCTTGCCCGCGCCGTTGGGACCCAGGAGTCCAAATATCTCCCGCTTGCTTACGGCGAATGAAACACCGTCGACCGCCAGGACGGAATCGAAGCTCTTGTGAAGATCGGTGGCGACAAGGAAGTCGTCATCCACTTCCGATACAACCATCGGTCACGCTTAAATAGCCGTACTACCCGGGCGACTGCGTCACTCTAAAACTGCGCTAAGTCGGAGTCCGGCAGTTAGCCTGCGGCCTTGTTGAGATCCGCGCCTGCGGTGAATCCGACACGCTTGTGGGCAGGAACGGTTATCAGTTGACCGGCCTGCCCGCCCCGAATAGACTTGACCTTCCGAGCCTTGACTTCTCGGACGGAGAAAGAGCCGAAGCCGGTGAGAACAACCTTGTTGCCGTCGGCCAGCGACTCGTGAATGGAACTGAGGACGGCGTTCAACGCGCGCTCGCCCTCTACTTTTGATCCGCCCAGCTTGCCTGCAACTTGTGCCGCAATATCGCTCTTACGAAGGTCTGCCATTGAGTGCCGTCCTCCTTAACATGATCCCCTTGGTGATAGTCCACCTGGCTAGGTGTTAACTCTTGCCAGTCTAGCAGGGGATACTATTGAGAATGATAGATGCTGTCAACCCCTGAATTACTGAAAAAGGCAATATTTGCAGTTGGAAATGAATAAGGACCAAGGCGAACGTCTCTTCTCCGCGTCTTGCCGCTGAGGGAGTCCACGAAAGCCCGCTTTGCAATCACTTCTAACCACAAAGGCGAGGGCACGTTATATCGAGATAGGATACGCCGGATTGAACGGTGAGGACGGTTGGCCTGCAGCAATTCGCCTGTGGCATAGCCGTCCGCGCGTTCAGTATACTGAACGCAGTAGATGTCCGGTTCGGATAGGGAGGCATCGAACACATTAATGTTCACCCGCAGACCGCTTCCATACGGGAGACCGCCATTTGCAGAGAAAGCGGCGGCCAACCGGACACAAGCCTTACAACCTACGCTAACTCGCTTCAAGTGGGGGAACCCGGCGGTTTTGTGGGCGCTGGCCGGGGTGGCAGTGGGGTTCGGGTTTGCGTGGGTCCTGTTCACCGCGATCACGCAGGATGGCAGCGATCTCCCTTCCTACTTCACCGAGATCGGCCAAGACAACAAAGACCTGCCGCCCCTATATGACGAGAAGATAGTAAGAACCGTGTTCGAGACGGCCTCTCCGGCGGTCGTCGAGGTGCAGACCGTCATGCAGTTTGGCCGAAGGATCGGTGACGGCTCAGGATCCGGATTTTTCGTCGATGACGAGGGTCACATCATTACGAGTGACCACGTAGTGGAGGGCGCCCGTGAGATTACCGTACGGCTAAGCGACGGGCGTGAGCTATCCGCCGTCAAGCTGGGCCATTCACAACACGACGATCTCGCCGTTCTGAAGGTCGACGCGGACACGGTCTCCGACATTCGTCCAATTCCTTTCGCAGACTCCGATGAGGTCTCTATCGGCGAGATGGCGATCGCTATCGGAAGCCCGTACGAGAATCGCAACTCGCTAAGCGTGGGAGTCGTGAGCGGCAAGGATAGATCAGAGTCACGCATCCAGCGGGCAGACTCATTCACTGGGGCGGGCGGACGGACGATAACCGACTTGATTCAGACCGATGCCGCTTTGAATCCCGGCAACTCCGGAGGGCCGCTGCTGAACGCCGAGGGAGAGGTGATCGGGGTCAACTCCTCGGTCAGGGTCCAAAGCGGGGTGCAGATCGGAGTAGGTTTCGCGGTCGCCAGCAACACGGTGATGCAGATTCTGAACGAACTCAAGAATCCGGGTGAGTTCACACGCCCATGGATGGGGTTGAACGGGCGCGACATCGAAGACCTGCCTGTTTCGCCAGGCCAACTTACGGTGGACACCGGGGTTTATGTCGTAAAAGCATGTGAAGGTGGTCCTGCCGCGTCGGCAGGCATAAAAGACGATTACCTTGCCGTAATAATGGCCCGCGGCCGCGGGATAAGTGGACGCGGCGATATTGTTACGGGTGTTGACGGTAATCCTGTGGAAAGCATGGTGGACCTTCTTTCTTACGTGAACAATTTCAAGGTCGGCGACCGGATTACGCTTGACCTGATTCGCAACGGCGATCCGATCCAGATCGACATCACGCTCGCCAAGTGGCAGGACACCTGCGAGTGATACCTTCGTTGCCGGACTCTCTCCCGCCTAATACGGCACGAGCGTGATGCTACAAGCTGAGAGGCATTGAGGTGCCATCGAAACAATCAGACGCAGTCATAGTCGGGGGCGGAATCGCGGGAATAGTCACCGCCTACTACCTGACGCGAGAAGGCCTCTCGTGCACGGTAGTAGAACGGGACCACGTAGCCAGTCACGCATCAGGGTTCGCCTACGGAGGTATCGGACATCTTGGCCGAAGCGGAAGTCCGGGGCCAAACCACCACGTTGCAGCCCTGAGCGCCGTCCTTCACGCGGAATTGAAGGACGTGCTGTCCGACGAGGACGACATCGATATCGAGTACCGCACCAAGCCGGTTATCTCCCTGGCCTTCACGGACGAAGAAGCCAGCGCCACCAAGGCCAACATGGCGTGGCAGGAGATGGAGATCGGCACTCCAGCGCGTTGGGCGGACTTGAAGGACGTGCTGGAAATCGAGCCGCGCATAAATCCAGATGTGATAGGCGCGGTCGTCACCGAGGGGAACACCAACCTGCATCCGCAGCGACTGACGCTCGCCTTGTCGCGGATCGCTGAGCGACAAGGAATGACGATCCGCACCGGAACGGTTACGGGATTTCGCCGAGAACACGGTCGGGTCACCGCCGTGACCCTAGCCGATGGAGAAATCGCGACAACTCGCGTGGTCCTTGCCGCCGGGCCATGGATCGGCCAAATGTCGAAGTGGCTCGGTGTGGATATTCCCGTTGAACCGCTGAAAGGCCAGATATTGCGCCTCTGGGCGCCGGGCCCTCCGGTCCCGGGGTCAATCTCGTGGTCGTCACAATACGCGACCTCCAAACCCGACGGGCTACTGTGGACGGGCACGACGGAAGAGGAGGTCGGTTTCGACGAGAGGACGACCGAGGAGGCCAGATCGGAGATCATGGACTCGGTGACTCACATGCTCCCCTACACCGCCGACGCGCGGGTCGTCATGCAGACGGCCTGCCTCCGTCCGGTGACTCCCGACAAGGCATTGCTGCTTGGGCCCATCCCGGGCTGGGAGGGGGTGTACCTTGCCACCGGAGGCGGTCGACAGGGTATCTTCCTTGGTACGGGCATAGGACGAGTGACGGCAGATCTCGTCCTCAATAAACCGTTGAGCGCGCCGATTGACGGCCTGACGCTCGACAGGTTTAGGTAGTCTTACCCAAGTGCTCTCCTCAGCCGACCAGGAATTCGACGACATTGCTGGACGAGTCCTCAACGCCACGTGGAAGTTCTATCCCGACCGCGCCTCGAAAGAGGGCCTGCACGACTACGACGGCGGGATGACGGACATCTCCCCAACATCCATTGCAGGGCGTGTACGAGAAGTGGAAACCTTCATCGTTAAATTGCACCGTCTGGATGAGACTCTCCTTTCCGACAATCACCAATTCGACCGCCGAATTCTCATCTCGGCGCTTCGGGATGAGAAATTTCGCCTGACCGAGCTGGAGACCTATCAGCGATGGCCAATGGAAGCCCTCGAACACGTGGACGTAAGCAACTACATCCTACGCGACTACGCGCCGCGAGGAGAGCGAGTCGAGGCACTGACAGCGGCACTTGAAAAGGTTCCCGGTTATCTGGAAGCGCTCCAAACGGGACTCGACCCGGGAGTCGGCGCACCGGTCATCGAGGCGAGCATCGAGGCTTACGAGGGCATGAGGTCGTTCTACGACACCGACCTCTCACTGCACGTATCCGGACTGGTCGAGGGAACGGCGTTCTCGCGATTCGATGAGGCTCGCGGGACAGCTTCCTCGGCGTTGGAGTCGTTCGTCGCTCATCTGCGAACGATGCTGGAAGCGTCACCTCCCGACTTTGCCATCGGTGCGACCAATTTCAGGTGGATGCTCGAACACGGCGAGATGGTCGACCTGTCGATCGACCGTCTCGAAAGCATCGGGGAGCAGGACCTCCACCGCAACCTCATTCACCTCCGCAAACTGGCGACGGACATATCGCCCGAAGGCGACGTGGTGTCCCTGCTGCAGGAGACCAAGAAGAACCATCCGGCTGCTTCGATGCTCACGGCAGAGACGAGGGGCACTCTCGATGACATAAGGCAGTTCGTACTTGAGAATGACCTCGTCACGATCCCGTCCAACGTTGCGTGCATAGTAAAAGAGACTCCCATGTACATGCGGTGGGCCTTTGCGGTTATGGACCTGCCCGGCACGTTCGAGACCACGGCGGACGAGGCGTACTACTACGTCACGCCGGTCGACGCATCTTGGACGGAAGCGGAGAAGGACGAGTGGCTCTCCAGCTTCAACTATCCCCTGCTTAAAAACGTGTCCATACACGAGGCCTACCCCGGACACTATGTCCACCACCTGCACTCGAAGAACGCCTCGTCCAAGCTGAGCCTGGTGTTCGGAGCCTACTCATTCCGGGACGGCTGGGCCCACTACACCCAAGAGATGATGATCGAACAAGGATTTGGAGGCAACGATCAGCGCGTGCAAGCCATGCAGCTCATGGAGGCTTTGCTCAGGAACTGCCGGTTCCTGTGTGCGATCAGGATGCACACGCAGGGTATGACCCTAGAAGAGGCAAAGCGCTTCTTCATGGAACAGGCCTACTTGGAACCTCTGACGGCAGAGCGTGAGGCCTTGCGCGGCACGTACGACCCGATGTACCTAAACTACACACTTGGCAAGCTCCAGATCATGAAGCTGAGAGAGGACTACAAGGCGCGCGTGGGAGAGAGTTTTTCGCTGAAGGACTTTCACGACAAGCTGCTGTCCTTCGGCGCGCCGCCGATTCCTCTCGTTCGGGAGGCCATGCTTGGACCGCTAGCTGGACCGCCGCTCTAGTACGGCATCGCCGGGCCTTGCGGTCAAGTTGACACCTTTCCGGCCCGTCAATACAATCCGGTCACTCCTCGCTTGGGAAACGGAGCTTTACGGCACGTGCCCTCCACCGGCCCTGAACTGAATGTCCTCAACGTCGTTCTCGCCGCCGTTCCCATAGCCATCCTCATCGTTACGATGCTCGTCTCGGCGCTCAAGTGGAGCGCGCCGAAGGCAGGGGCGGTCGCATGGCTTGCCGCGGCAGGACTCGCGCTTCTGGTCTTCGGGGCCGACGAGCAGGTCCTTGCCATCGGCAGTTCGAAGGGGCTGAGCCTCAGCCTGTTCGTCCTTACCATCATCTGGACGTCGGTGATGCTGTATAACGTCATCGAGCGCATAAACGGCATTACGGTGATCGGCAGGACGATAACCGGACTCGTGCGCGACCCGCTCGCGCAGGCGCTGGTCGTGGGCTGGGCATTCTCCGGGCTGATTCAGGGAGTCGCGGGGTTCGGCCTACCAATAGCGGTGGTGGCCCCCTTCATGGTGATGATCGGTTTCCGTCCCGCGACGGCTGTGGCCATCACGCTCGTCGGACACGCATGGGCGGTGACCTTCGGCTCGCTAGGCTCCTCGTACTACACGATCCAGCTCGTGAGCGGCCTCGATGAGAGGGCTCTCGGCGTCCAGATGGCGGCGATGTTCGCTCTCCCGACCATCTTGACCGGGTTCGCAGTGGCGCATCTGCAGGGCGGTTTCGCTTCGGTGAGACGCGGGGCGCTCGCCATCGTGGTGATGGGCGCGGCGATGTCGTTGGGACTGTGGATCACGGCGTTCCTCGGCGCGTTCCAGGTAGCATCGGTCGTTGGCGGCCTCATTGGGTGTGTCGCGGGCTGGTGGATTTTTCGCCTGCCTATCTTCGGGCTCCGTGGCGAGAACGACGGCGATGACCCACCGGAGGCGGAACCTGCCGCCAAAGCGGAGGGAATCGGATTCCACACCGCCTTTCTGCCCTACTACCTGCTGTTTGGACTGAGCCTTCTATCACAGCTACCACCAGTTCGTGAATTCGGCGCGAACCTGTACTTCGGGCTCGATTACCCCCCGACCGAAACCGGGCTCGGCTTCGCCGTTGAAGGTCAAGACGGCTATGCGAAGATCAAGCTGTTGAACCACCCTGCCCCGCTGATCGTAGCCTCCCTGCTGATCGCCTACGTCGTATACCGGATACGCGGACACTGGAAAGGAGGAATCCTTCGTCCTGCGGCCCGCAAGACCTATGAGCAAGTTATCTCGAACAGCGTCGGCGTGGCGACGATGGTGATGATGGCGCTGGTGATGACGGACACGGGCATGACTGCCCTGCTCGGCTCCGCCATCGCGAAGGGGACCGGTACGCTCTTCCCGATATTCTCGCCGTACATAGGTGTGCTGGGGGCCTTCATGACGGGCAGCAACACCAACTCCAACGCCATGTTCGGCGCGCTTCAAGTCGAGACGGCTGCGGCGCTGGGCATTGGCCTCGTGACCATCGCGGCCACGCAGTCCATCGGAGGCTCCCTTGGCTCGTCCGTGGCCATGTCGAAGGTGATGGCCGGCACGGCGGTCGTCGGCCTGGGTGGCCGGGAGCGCGAGGTGCTCATGAAGACGATCCCTTACTGCCTGATCTTGGTCCTCGTAGCAGGAGTGCAGGCTTGGGTTATCATCAACCTCTTGGGAGGCGCCTGATGATCAGTAAATCGAAGGTACAACAGATCGCCCTTTGGGTCATGGCGGTGGACTTCCCGCTGCTGTACCTGGGAGCAATCACGTTCGAGTCCATGCCATTGACTGTTGTTGCACTGGTCATCATGGCTGCCGCCGCTATCGCGGCGGGAATCGTCTTTTAGGAAGGCTGCAATGAGTCCGGCAAAGAACCTTCTAGTCATGCAGTCGGGCGGCCCGACGCCGGTCATCAACCGCAGCCTGTTCGGAGTGTGCGACGAGACCGCGAATTCGGGAGCTTTCACCGGAATATTCGGCGCTCATGGGGGGACAGAAGGTGTTCTTGACAACCGCGTATTAGACCTTGCCGCGGTCTCGTCAAATACTTGGCCGTCCATCGCCATGGCCCCAGGCGCAGCCCTCGGGACGACACGCAAGAAGTTCTCCGATAGCGAATTGCCGCGAGTGATTGACTTCATCGAACGCCGGGAAATCAGTCACTGGCTCATCATCGGCGGGAACGACTCCGCGTCGACGGCGTTGACCGTTGGCACGGCGGCGAAGGACGCAGGACGCGATCTAAAGGTGTTCCTCGTTCCCAAGACCGTCGATAACGATCTCGTCGGCACCGACCACTCTCCCGGCTACGGCAGTGCGGCTCGCTTCGTAGCCGCGGCGACACAAGGGGCAGGCCGGGATGCCGAGGCGATGGGCCCTGCCGCGCCGATAACCGTGATCGAGGTCGCGGGTCGAGACTCCGGCTGGCTGGCGGCGGCATCCGTACTCGGAAAGCGGGAGCAACGAGACGCGCCGCACGTGGTCGTCACACCGGAGAAGGGGTTCGACTCATCGCTAGTCCTGTCGGGAATCGAAAGTGCGTATCGCCGGTACGGGTTCGCGGTCGCGGTCATCCAAGAGAACGTCCGTGATAAGGATAGCCGACCTCTGACCGGGGACGGCACACCCCTCCACGTCGATGATTTCGGCAACGAGTACCACGAGGGCGCTGGCCGATACCTGACAACGCTCGTCACCGACCACCTCAAAGTTCGAGTCCGGTACGACCAGCCGGGAACCATCCAGCGTTCGATGGCTGAACTCGTGTCTTCGGTCGATGCACGGGAGGCTGAGGAGGTGGGCCGCGCTGCGGTTCGACATGCACTGGACGGCGAAACGAGTCGCATGGTCTCGATAGTCCGTATTGGGGACGACCCCTATGAGTCAGAGACCGGGCTGACTCCACTCGAGCCAGTGGCAGGCGCTCACAAAACGATGCCCGCCGAATTCCTCGATTCCGAGGGAATGCCGACCAGCGTATTTCTCGACTACGCCCGCCCGCTTATCGGCGATCCACTTCCTACATTCGGTAGGATCGCTTGAGGTCTCCCAAGCGTGGTTTCTCGACATCACCTGATACAATCAGGCGGAAGAGGGAGGCCGCAATGTCCATCGCTTTAGGCAACCCAAAGGGATGCCCACACGTTTAGGAATTTAAGAGGCCATACGACGAACGGCGGTGTGCCTCCAATCATATAGGCACAGATACGGCGAATTGCTATGAGGAGCAATCTTCACTTCTAGGGAGGTGTATCTTGAGCGCACTGAAGAACAAGTGGGTCTGGTTCGGCGCGGGACTGATCATAGGCATACCGGTGGTCGCATTCGGCTGGTGGCTTCTTGCGCCGCTGTTTCTCGATACCGAGGTGAACGAGGAGTTCCCTCTCACGGAGAACGCGACTATTCCGGCGGGCATTACCCAGTCCGAGGCCGAGACCGTGATGATGACCATGTCGAAGGTCGAGACCAAGATGGACGAGGAAATGCCGAAGGAGATGATGGAGGCCGCCAACGTCGTCGTGAAGTCCGGAAACTTCCGGGACGGTGACAGCTTCCACAAAGGTGAGGGCACGGCCACGATCTACAAGCTCGCCGACGGCCAGCAGGTCCTGCGCTTCGAGGACTTCAAGGTCACCAACGGCCCCGACCTGCGAGTCCTGCTGGTGAATCACTCCAACCCGATGGGGCGTGGCGACCTCGACTCAGGGTACGAAGAGCTTGGCAAGCTGAAGGGCAACATCGGAAACCAGAACTACACCATCCCCGACAGCATCGACGTAGACGACTACGGCTCGATTGTCATCTACTGCAAGCCGTTCCACGTGGTTTTCAGCGTCGCCTCGCTGAACTAAGACACGTCACAAGAAGCTATTAGGGAGCGATACGATGATACACGGCGTGACCCCCGTTCTCGGCGTGTCCGACTCGAAAGCGGCCGAAGAGTTCTACTGCGGCAAGCTGGGCTTTGAGTTGCAGTTCGCGTACCGCCCTTTCCGCGACCACGACGATCCCTACCACATGGGAGTGAAGCGTGACGACGCGGTGATGCGGGTCTCTTCATTCTCCGGCGACGGCGTGCCGAAGACAGGGGTCATCGTATGGACCGACGACGTTGACAGCCTGCACGAGGAGTTCGTGTCAAAGGGCGTGGAGATCGATACGAGGCCGATCGACCAAGTCTGGGGCCTGCGCGAGATGCACGTCCGCGATGCCGACGACAACAAGCTGACATTCGCGCAGGCGCTGCAGACCGAGTAGAGCGAACAGCTTCCCCGCTACATCACTCTACCCAGCCGCGGATTGTTGGTGATACCGGGTATTCGCCCCTTGCGGGCGACGGGACGACCGTCCACCTCGTGGATATCGACGTGGAACGGATTCGGGCCCGTGGCGGCGATGTAAGCCCCAATGCCGAAAGTGTTGACCGGCGCTTCCGCGTCGACGAACTCGGTGATGCGCTCGGGATTCAGCCCGCCGCTTACCATGATTTCCACGTGTCGGAAGCCGGACAGGTCGAGCCGCGCGCGCACCTCTTTGATGAGGTCGGGAGTGGCTCCGCCTCTGGTCGAAGGCGTGTTGATGCGTATCCCGCGCAGCTTTTCCCGGAGAACGCGTGAAACTGCGAGAGCTTCCTCGCTTTCATCCCGGAAGGTGTCCACGAGGGCGACTCGTGGTACCTCTTGCGGCATGTGCTTGTCGAGCGCCTCCATCGCCTGGACGGTGCCCCCGAGCAACAAGGACAGCGAATGCGGCATGTTCCCCGACGGCGTAATGCCCGCAAGTCGAGCACCCTGAATCGTCGAGCACGATACGCACCCGCCAATGATGGCGCTGTAGCCAAGAATCCCGGCGACGTCCGGGTGTACGTGCCGCGCGCCTAGCGCCAGCACCGGCGTCCCACTTGCCGCATCGACGCATTCTCGTGCCGCCGAAGCAAAGCCTGTACATTGGGCGAGTATGCCGCTGATGGCCGTCTCGTACAGGCCAACCGAGCTGTAAGGAGCCTTGACACGCAGGGCGACCTCTCCTGCTTCGATGGGGTCGCCTTCGCTCAGTGCCCAGACTTCGATCCCGCTCTCGGGAAGTACGCGAGACAACAGTCCGCGCACCTCCGTGATGCCGCAGAAGATGCCTGCTCGCCTGGGAGAAAACTCAAGGGCGACGACAGGGTTGACCCCTTCGTTGCGGAGGATGGTGAGCGTTCGCTGCAGGTAGACATCCGCGGTCTCGCCTACCAGCAGAGATCGACGTATCTCAAAATCGGCGTTTACCATGCATTCACCTGTGTTTTAGCGGGGCAACCCGCCTGATAATGGTGAGCCGAGTCAGTTGCCGCAGGTATGGTAGCGTGCCATCCTCGGCTATTTCAAGCACGCGCGCAAGCCGTTATAGTTCCGGAAGATCCGCCTCAAGTCCCTCGTCGAGCTCGATTTCGAGCGTCGCCATAATGCGGGCCAGCATTGAGTAATAGCCCACAAGCACGAGGTAGTCGAGCGTCTGCGAAGGGCCTAGCAGGTGTTCGATTGCCTTGTAGGTAGGCTCGCTCAACGATCCACCGCGGACGAGTTCCTTGACACCCTGAACGTAGACGCCGTTCTTCGCAGGGACGCCCATTGGTGCGCGTCCGCTTCTGATCGACTCGATGGTGTGGTCACTCACGCCGTCCCGGCGCGCTATGGGCTCGTGCTGAGCCCACTCGTACTCGCAGTCAAGCTCACGCGCGACGCTGAGGATGGAAATCTCCCGAACGGCGGGATCGAGCGGCGACCGATATCTGATGTACTCCCCTACACTCGTGGCGACCTCAGCGGCATCGGGACTGTTGAGAAGCAACCGAAAGATGTGATCCACGCTGCCGCGGGTCTGGGCGATACGGTCGTAGACGTGCCGCTTGTCTTCCGAGAGGTCATCTCTATTCACATAAGGCAATTTTGCCATGGATCAACTTCTCCCGTTATCCTCGACCGGCTTTGATCTTCTCCAGCATGGCCGGCGGCAGCGGGAACACCCATCCCCTGTTGCCAATGATTTCCATCGCTAAGCTAGCCGGTATCGCGACGACTATCTCCGGCTCGATTGAGAACCGTCCGTCGAAACCGCCCATGGCGCTCCGAGCATGGACGCCTGCAAAACCTCCGGGATCGACGCCGCCGACGGCGTAGGAGCTCTTTCCGCCGCCGAATACGGACTGCCATCGGAACGAAAATCCGTTCGTCACGGGCGGTCCCGCGCTCGTCGTTCCTCCTCCCGGCGTTACAACCATTCCCAGAGCTTTCACTGTGTACAGAACATCGTTGAGGTCGCCCTCTCCACCGGCGCTCAAGCCCCAGTGGAGCCTGCTGATCTGGTGATCTGCCGCATCCTGCGCTCCCTGGAAGCCATGGGCGATGCGGTCTTCATCGTCGTTCATAGGGTACGTTCCTCCCGATGAGCCGGACAGGTAGACCAAGCCGCTCTCGTGGAACACCATGTGCGCGATGTTCTGGTCGGCAAGCGAAGTGACGTTCTCCTCGAACGTTCCCAGATCAATGCCCAGTTCTGATAACCGGTCGTATACGTCGAAGTCGCGGCGCAGCACGTCGGGAATGGCCGCGTTGTCATAGTGCTTTCCCATAGATGTATGTTCCTCGTGATCGAAATGCCGGCCAACATGGTACCAGAAGAGACCATGTCGGGCCCTACTCAACCCTCTCGACCCTGAGCTCCAAGCACTCGCGGTCGTTGTCACCGACCTTGGCCCATTCTGCTATTCGCCTACCGACTACCCACGCGATCCCCCTTGACGTGACGATCAAGGGTATCGAGTCTCGTATCGATTTCGATACCTTTTCGTCGATCATAAAGTCCTTCAGCTTTTTCGTCCCCGACATGCCAAGTGGTTGAAAGCGGTCGCCCGGCAGACGACTACGGATTTCCAGGGACATGACATCGACTGCAGATCCAAACCGCTCGGTGAATCCTTTGGGAGACTGCCCGCCTTCATCGCGCGGATGGTTCTCCGATGGTATCTCGATTCGCTCGGTGGTGATTCGCCACTCTCCCACGTTCGTCACTCCGGGAACGGTAAGAGGGGACGCATCGAAGGAAGAGGCGACGAATACGCCGTCCCCCACATATATGACCGCCGACCGTTGCTCCACAGAGAGACGGAGACCGTCAGGCAAATGCAACTGTGTATCCGGCGAGTCGAGGACGGCGCGCGTAGCGTCTTCGATATGTACCCGTTCGATGCCCTGAGCATCCCCTTTAACTTGCGATAGAGCGCGAATGATGAGATGGGTCCGCACCGGCCCGTCCAGTGCGCGGAATTTCTCACGGTCGATGCGGATGATTTTTCCTTCTTCGGCAACAGCATCCGACCATGCTGCATCTACGGCCTTGTCCACGACGGTGAGCGCGTCTTCCGCGTTTCTCGATAAGCGCAGAACGGCGTCGCCGAAGGCCGGATTCATTTCCCGCATAAGTGGCAGCAGTTCCAATCTGACCCTGTTCCTCGTCATTTCCGTCGAGAGGTTTGACACATCGGATCGGGGAGCAAGATTGAGCGCCTCACAGTAGGCAATGGTGTCTTGCTTCGACAGATTCAGGAGGGGACGAAAGAGTGTCGTATCATTGCCCCCAATATCTCGCCTTGAGGTGGGCATCATGCCACGCAGTCCACGCAGACCGCTTCCCCTGATGAAGTTCATCAGGACGGTCTCGATCTGATCGTCCGACGTGTGACCGGTGACAACGGCAGCCGCTCCTACCTTTTCGGCCACTCGTGCAAGAAACCCGTATCGCGCTTCCCTAGCCGCTTCTTCAATCGACATCCGATGCTCCCGCTGGAATGCTGGCACGTCCGCGGCCTCAACCGTACAGTTGACGCCGAGCTTGGCACAGGTCTGCACTACGAAATCAGCGTCTGCAGTAGAGTGCTCTCCCCGTAGTCCGTGGTCGAGATGGGCAACGTGCAGGGCTAGACCCAGCTCGTCCTGCAGACGATGAAGGGCATACAGCATTGCAAGGGAGTCAGGCCCGCCCGATACGGCGACGGCCAAACGCTTACCTGTCAGTTGGGCGGTCTCTACGGCAGTCCTGACTTCGCGTTCAAACCGCGTGACGATGTCCAGGGCACCCATTGTTCAGCAAGTCCAATCCGCTCGATACAAGTTCCCTAGCCTCGCGCTATTGCCAGTCTACGGCGATCACGTCGTAGATCCACAGGATGGGGATTTCGAAGCTCACAGCGCGACCGGACTCTTGGAAGGCCAGATCTAGCGGCTCGTCGAGGTCGGTCGAGTGGAGACGGACGCGCTCAGCAGCGCGGCCAGCCGGTTTGCGGAGGGTCACCGGAATGCCGACCACACGCCGCGCCAGGGTGTCGGTGACAGGAGGAACCTCTTCCTTCCCGAAGGCCTTCTGTGTCTCTGTAAGCTGAACGTCGTAGTTGATGAGGTGGACAAGAGTCGTATCCCCGTCGGCGGTCTCGGTGAGATTGATCACGGTGGTTGTCGGCGCGTCAATCTCAATCGGCCAGTCGCCGTCCAGTGCGTGCTCCAGCGCTTCGCGGAATAACGCCAAGTCGGTGGAAATGCCCTCATACCAGAATCGCTCGTCCGGGTCGCCGGGCAGAAAAGCCACCCTACCCTTACCGTACTCGCTCTTGACGACCTCGGACGTTGCCTGTCCATGGTGTGCTCCGAACACGTCTGCTAGAGCGAAATCATCCCGGATGCGGAACTTCTCGTCGTATAGCGAAGTATCGGCAGTAGCTATCAGCCCGCCGCCATCCGCGACGAACCGACGAACCGCCTCGACTTCCTCGTCACTCATGCAGGCAGAGTTTGGGAGCACCAGTACGCGATATCCATGATCCGTGGTCAGGTCCTCGTCCAGCGCCACGTTGAACGGCATGTGGAGCTCCACGAGCGCTTGTGCGAGGCCGGTGAGGTTCTGCGGCAGGTCGGACCCTCCCTGAGTGACGCGGTTCGGGTAGTACCAGTTGATCGTCGGCGTGGAGACATGGAGCGCCACATCCGCGAGAGGCTTGGCGTCGACGTAGAAGCGCTCGTACTCCTGAAGCCAGGTGTAGTAGTGCCTGATGATGTCGGCCTTCACGTGCTCGTGAGTGAACAGAGCGGCCATGATGTGGTGCGTCGCGCCGTTGAACGCGGACGACTCCGCGAGGCCGATCTTCATCTGGTCGGGCGTATGGGAGCCCGGCTTATTTTGCCGGTACCAGATGGGAGTGTTCTTGACGCGAGAGCCGTACTTCCAGTCGACGACCGCGTTGATGGCGCGGGGCATTCCCCCCGCCGGAGGGGACTCCAATCTCGGCGCTCCCCGGCGCTCGAGGAGAATTAGGTCGACCTTGTCCGCGACAAGATGGGTGGCGGAACCCTTCGCACCTCCACCTCCCATCCACGGCACGGCGAGGTTCGGGTACACGACGATATCCGGGTTAAGCTCGTGGGCGTAGTCGACGACCATGCCCATGGCATCGGCGAAGTACTCGTCGCGGAATTCAACGAACGTCTGCCAGACTAGATCGTCCCACTTCGGCGGCCACGGCAACTCGCATTCCCAGCCAAGCTTCTTAGCCGTGTACTCCCGGAAGCTCACACGGCATAGGCCGCAGTAGCACGCCCAGCCCGCGGCGGCAGCCTCGTCGTCGTTCAGGCCCGCCAGCTCTCGCGGAACGAAACAGTTGTCGTAGAAGAGGGAGTCCGGCTCGTGCTCGACCGCCTTAGCGATCATCTCCTTCAGGTGGTTGCGCCAGTTCGGGTTGTTCAGACAGCCCATGTACCGGTCGGGATGCCCAAGATAGATGGCAGGCCGTCCATCGGCGTAACGCATCAGCCACTCTTGCGATTCCGGTCGCTCGTGGAACATGGGTTTCCAGTTGATGTTCGTGAGCTTCATGTAGAACGCGACGAACAGGCCCTCATCGTGGCACTGTCGCACGAACGGCTTGATGAGTCGCCAGTTCCACCTTTCCTTGTCCTCGCCGGACGTTCCGGTAAAGCTCAGGAGGATGTGGTTGGCGTCGAGACGCTTGGCGATCTCTATGATCTCAGGACTGTAGCTGTTGACGTCGTCCTTCAGGTACCGAGTATTTGCAATGGTGATCGGTCGTGGAAGCGGCATTAGAAGACCTCCAATCGTTTCATGCTGCCGGAAACGCCAAATCAGTCGAGTGAGGGTTCCTCTGAAATCGTCGCCTCAGGATATATCGTTTCTTTATCCGTTCGCACTGCGCACTCGTTACGGCGCTCCGTAGTTTACAATTACCTGAGTTTTTTCGTCGGAGACTCTAAGTGGAAAGTGCAGCACGGCCAACGACTATCGCCGAACTCCAAGCTATGGCGGAGGCGAAGATGGCCTCCGACCAGCGTTTCTTCGTTGCGCGTGGCATAGGAGAGAACTGGACCCGCGACCGTAACCGCGCGAAGCTGGACGAGATCGCACTGAATCCGCCCGTGTTGCTGGACACCACGAAGCGCGATCTCTCAACGACCGTTCTTGGACAGCGGATCAAGTTCCCCATCATGTGCGCGCCTGCAGGCGGCCAGACCGGCAGCCATCGAGAGGGCGAGTTGGCAGTGGCAAGGGCGGCTGGTGCCGAAGGTACCCTTATGGCCCTGCCAACCGGCTCCGCACACACCTTCGATGAAGTCGCAGCGGCGGCAACCGGGCCGTTGTGGTTCCAGCACATTCACTACAGCGACGCCCTCACGGAGGAATACCTGCCGCTTCTCAAGCCCGCCGGGTTCTCCGCGCTCGTTCTCACCGTTGATGTCGTTGGCCCATTTCCAATGGCAGACGCATTGCTCACCACGCCGTCCATACCTTCGAAGATCAAGTCGTTCGCCAACCTGAGACAAAGGCCCGACCTCACGGACGAGGGCGGCTTTGCACAGTGGGAACCTCCAAACATCACGTGGGACCGGCTCGACTGGCTGCGCGAGCTGTCGGGAGGGCTGCCATTGGTGCTCAAGGGTGTCCGCAGGACCGACGACGCCCGCAGATGTCTTGACTACGGTGTCGACGGTGTCATCGTCTCAACACACGGCGGGCGGCAGTTCGACGGCGGTCTTTCCTCGGTCGAGCTTCTGCCGCAGTTTGTGGACATCTTGGGAGACGACGCGGAAGTGTTTTTCGACTCCGGCATTCGTTCGGGCCTGGACGTATTTCGAGCGATGGCGCTGGGAGCGCGAGCCGTATTCGTGGGGCGGCCGGTTCACTGGGGTCTCGCCTACGACGGAGAGAACGGAGTCCGGTTGATGCTCTCGATTCTCAGGGCGGAGTTCGACAAGATCATGGCGTACTCCGGCTGTTCAAGTGTCGATCAGATCACTGATGACTTGGTGGTTCACGCCGCGAGATAACGCCGGGAGAGATCGCGCCGCTCATTGTATGTCGCCCCCGTCAGGAGAGAGACCAGCGGAAGCTAAACGCCGTACTTGTCGAGCAGTCTCCGAGCAATCACCAGTTTCTGAATTTCGTTGGTGCCCTCGCCGATGATCATGAGGGGCGCATCGCGGTAGTACCGCTCGACGGGGTATTCCTTGATGTAGCCATACCCGCCGTGTATCCGCATGGCCTCCATCGTCACCTCGCCGCAGACCTCCGACGCAAACAGCTTTGCCATGCCGGCTTCAAGGTCGACTCGTCCGCCCTCATCCCGCTTCCGGGCCGCTTCGTAGGTCAGGAGCCGGGCCGCCTCGATCTTCGTGGCCATATCAGCTAGCTTGGACGCTATTGCCTGGTGGTCTGCTATGCGCTTTCCGAACGCCTTTCGTTGACTTGCGTATTTGATAGCCGCCTCGAACGCCGCCGTAGCAACGCCGACGGCCCGTGCTGCGACATTGATTCTGCCTGACTCCAGGGCACTCAAGACCTGGCCGTAGCCCCGGCCCTCTTCCCCGCCGACGAGATTTTCGGTGGAGACCCGCACGTTGTCGAATACCAATTCAACAGTATCGAGCCCTCGGTAGCCGAGCTTGTCGATATGCTGTCCGACTGAGAAGCCGTGTGCGGGTTTCTGCACAACGAAGCAGCTGATTCCCCGGTAGCGCGGCTCCGCGTGGGGATCGGTCTTCGCGAGGACGGCAACGGCGTTTCCGTGCTCCCCGTTCGTGATGAACATCTTGCTCCCGTTCAGAATGTACTCCTCCCCGTCCATCTTCGCAGTCGTCTGGATGTTCTGCACATCGCTGCCCGCCTCCGGCTCGGTCAGGCCGAGCGCGCCGCGGATATCACCACTCGCCATCGAGGGCAGCAAGCGTTCCTTCTGCTTTTCCGTGCCAAAATCGCCGACGATAGACGCCATGACGTGGTGCGTCCCGATGATTCCCGCAACGCTCATCCAGCCTTTGCTGAGCTCCTCGAAGATCATCGCCATCGTCGTCTGGTCGAGGCCGAGCCCGCCGTACTCTTCCGGTATGGTGATGCCGAACAGCCCCAGATCACGCATCGTTGGCACGAGTTCCTGAGGGTAGATATCCTCGTTATCGTAACGTGAGGCGATGGGCAGGACGTCGTTTGCCACGAACTCTCGGACGAGACTGACTATTTGCCTTCGCGTCTCTTCTGAGACCTGGGTCATATGGATTCCTTATCCACCGCACTTGCCATTTGCTGCCCGTCGCTGCCGGGCGCGAAGTCGTCGAGGAGCATCTGAGTCATGTTCGCGTATGTCTCCTCCTCCGTTCGCTCATCAAGCTCGAACTCGTACTCCGAGAACGGAAGGCTCCGGTAGACGTTGGCGTCGAGCGGCAGGAACGTTTCTGCGTACGGAACCCTGCGGTGAATCCCGTAGATTGAGCCGTCCAAAACCTCGCCGAGCTTGCGCTGCAAGGGGTTGCTGGGACCGTAGTGCTGCGACTCGAAGCGGTTCATCGCCGTGGCCTTCTTGCGCACCGTCGGGGTTATGTCGATGACGACACTGGGTATGCGCGGATTGTCCTGCTCAATGACGTTGGTCCGGCCGATCTGGGTATGAAAGAAGACCTGTCGCACGGAATGAGGCGGCTTGCCGTCCTCACGTATGGTCCTTGCGGTTTCCAAGGCAATCAGCGTCATTTGACCGGTGACGCCGTGCATGACCACCGAGTCGTTGGGATGGTGCGTGATGATGAAGTCCGGTCTAACGTCCACGATCACGTCGGCAATGCCTTCGACAATACGGCGCTCGACCATGGGCACGTTGTCGTCGTAGCCGAGACAGCGAACATCCGTCACGCCGAGTTCGGCACACGCATCCACAAGCTCACGCATCCGTTCTTGCTTGGCGGCTTCGAGATCCACCTGCTCGCCACGTTTGGAGGCGGCAACGGCCTTCTCGTGGTGGGAAACGCCGTAGGTCGGCGTCAGGGCGACAACCACATCGCCTCGCTCGACATGAAGGGCCATTGTTCCACCGGCGTACAGCACTACGTCCTTGGGATGCCCGCCGATGCTGAGAACGCAAAGCCTCCTATCGGTCTGCAATTCCCCGTTAGAAGGACTCGTGGTCATTCATCCACCTCGACCTCGATGTCCTCCCAACTCGTTCCCCCGTCAGTCGTTCGCGAAAACTTGGACAGCGAACCACCCACGAACATCGTGCCGTCACTCGCGAAGTTCGGGGAAATCTCGAGCGTGCGGAAGGTCCGGCCCTTGACCAGGGTGTTTTCATATTTCTCGCCCTGATCGTTTGATACGAAGACATTACCGTTGAGCGAGGCCATGAAAACGAGACCGTCTCGTCGGAAGTTCGGCGATATGACGAGCCCCACGGTCTTCAGGCTTGTGAGTCCTTCGTCGACGGGCCGCCAGAAGTTGCCGCCGTTCGTCGACTTGAATGGACCTTCCTCCTTGGTTCCAAGGAAGACAGTCTGGTCTCGAGCATAGTCCGGGGAAAATCGAACTACGGTTGCCCCGCCTCGCTCGAAGGTACCAAGACCACGATTTATCTCTTCCCATGACTCGCCGCCGTCGACCGATCGGAAGACGCCGTTCCGTCCCGTACCTGCGATAACGGTCCGGTCGGTCGCATACTCAGGGGAAATGCCGATGGCGAGTACGTTGCTGCTGGGAAGCCCTACCTGCTCCCACGAGTCCCCTCCGTTCGTCGAACGGAAGATTCCTCGGAACTGGGTACCCGCAAACAATGTACGGTCGCTCGCGTAGTCGGGCGAAATGGCGATTGCCGCGACGCTGCGACGCTCCAGACCCCTAGAGGTCTGTTCCCAGAGGTCTCCCTTGTTCGTGGAGCGAAATACGCCGTTGCGAACGGTGCTGATGAAGACGGTATTGTCGTTCGAGAAGTTGGTTGACATGACCACATCGGTCACTACGCCGTCGATGAGTCCTTCGTTGCTCTGCGACCATGTATCGCCGTAGTCGAAGGAACGGAAGACACCACACGGGTCGGTACCGACGTATATGGCACCGTCGTCTTGGAAACTGGGGGAAAAGGCGAAACTAATCAAGTCATCTGGCGAACAGTCAATGACGACGGGGGTTGGAGTCGGTTCTTCGCTCGACCCCAAGCACCCGAAGAGTACCGTCACACTCATCGACAATAGCACCACAACCCAAACGACCCGCATTTCCGTACAACCTCCTCGTGTTGAAACGCTCCGACCGGCTTTACACCTTCTCAATAGTCACGCCAAGGTTAAACGACCGGAGACGGTCACGGTATAGCTCCGCATGCTCCAGCGGACAGGTTATCACCACTGCGCGACCCGTATTGTGGGCCTCAAGCATGATGCTAATGGCGTCTTCCTTGCCTAAAGGCTCGACACTCTTCAACAGGGCTGCCACGACGAAGTCCATGGCGTGAACATCGTCGTTGTGCAGTATCACAGAATACGGTGGCAGAACTTCCCGAAATTGCTCGACAAAATTGCCCGTTTCCGTTGTTGTGATTGTACCTTCGTGTTGCGGCATGAGTGCTGCCGTCGGCCCCTTCAAACCTAATGAATATATGGTAGTATCCGCCTATAGCGATGGCAACTTCAAGGGATGTCCCACGGTTCTCTTGTGAATGACATGAACCCCAATCGCCTGTCACACCTGCTCTTTGCACTCATGGTCACGCTTGCCCTGATAGCCGGAGCCGCCTGTGCCCCGGAGGAAGAACCCTTCCCATTCGAATACCACGGCACTCCGACGCCTACTCCTGTTCCGGTAGCCAACGCGACGCCGGAGAAGATCATCACCCACAAGTACGACATCATCAGCAAGGGCGAAACGATCAAGATCGGCGAATGGGACGACAATACCCTCAAGATGCTAAACTTCCTCGTCGGGTACGTAATCATTTTTGGGTTCGATCACGCCGTTGAGTTGGTCGACCTCGAAGATAGGCACTATGGCGATGCACTCTTGGCGGGAGACGTTCATATCGCTCTTTGGATGGAAGAGAACTGGCACAACTCCACGGGCGACGACGCGGGCATAGTCGATCTAGGCACGCTGTACGAGGGAGAATCAGATCTGCGTATCGGGGCCAGCCCGGCCCTTGAGGAGGCATCCAAAGGAATTGCCGAGTTTCTCCGCAGCTTCGTCCCCGGCGACGAGACTGTGGATTCTCTCGCCTCGCGTATTACCGGCGGGCGGACAGGCATGAGGCCAAACGTCGCAGGGGTGAAGTACTTCAAGGAAAACAGTGCAGTCTGGACGCAGTGGATCGCCCCGGAGGTCGCTGAAGGCGTTCAGACCGCTATCGATGACAACAAGACCGGCCTAATCAACCGCAAGTGTATCCCCGATGGGGGCAACCAAAACTGCATTCGCTAGTGGGAGCCCCGATCACACGTTGTTGTCCAGCCAGGTCAGCACCTGAGGCAGCAACATCGCGAGCACCCGGCGGCTGAGCACGAGACCCCAATGCGAGGAGTCCGCAACGTATACTTGGTCGCCCGCTAAGCCGACTCCGTGGTAGCTCGGCTCCGTCGGATAGTAGTCGTTGAGTCCCCCGATGATTTCCAGCATAGGACACGGCATCCGCTCGATGAGTATGCCCCTCATCCGCTGGCTCCTCATCAAGAGAGACTCGTCGCACAGGGACGACTGGGCGATGCGACGTTCCTCCGTCGTGAGGTCGGGCATGTGCGGCAGCAGGCGAGGATCGCCGTCCAGCGTGTAGCCGATATCCTCCGGCGTTTGCAGGCCGTATTCCATTTCGACGGACTCGTCCACCCTGTCAACAGGCGGGTCTGGGTCGATGGCGACGCACGCGGAGTACCCACCTCTCGATGCAGCAATGACGGCGATGTGGCCGCCCATGCTCCATCCTATGACGACCGGCGGCACGCCAAACTGTCTGGCGACGGCGTTCACGTCGTCAACGTAGTCGAAGATGCCCACTTGCGTAAGGTAGACCGTTCCGCTCTGCCTGTGACCTCGTAGGTCGAGGTTGTAGGTCGGCCACCCCGCCTCGACGAATGCCGCCTGCCAGTATGTCCACACGGGAGCCGACGTTCCCGCGCCATGAACGAAGATAACCGGGGGCTTGCCAGTTGGCTCCGAAGGGAGCTTGACGGCTACCGAGAGCATCGTCATGCCAGAAGTCTCTTCCGTGCACTTACGACGTGGTCAAGGTAAACCAACTCAGCTTCAGTGAGTATCGAACGGTCGAGGTCGACAAGGGGAATGAATTCCGACGACAGTTCATAGTCGTCCTGTACTCGTGTCTCCTCGCTTTCGCCGTCGTATTCCGCTACGAAAATAGGCCAGAAGAGGTCCGGGTACAGATAGGGATAGTTCGGCGGCTTCGGTGTCTCATGGCGCAGGTGCATGAAACCCAAGGGGCGGACGTCTGTGATCTCGACACCCGCCTCTTCTATAAGTTCCCTTCTAAGGGCGTCCAAATGGGACTCACCAGATTCTACTCTGCCGCCAGGGATGATGTGGGGGCCGTTCACGTTTTGCATGAGGAGTATCGACTCGTCACGGAACACGAGCGCCCGCACGGAAGTTACGAGTTGCGGTGGCGGCTCATCGCACGTGATGTAGGAGGAAATGGTCAGTTCGATCTCGCCTGTGCGCCAAGAAACGTCGGTCTCTACGTCTACCGGCGAATAGTGCCTCAGGAACTCGTCGGCTGCCGGATCTGATTCCATGCGCAACGCTTACTTGAACAGTGGCGCGGGCCTCTCGATAGCCTGCTGGAGCCGTCGCACGAAGGCGGCCGCGACCGCGCCGTCGATGGTCTGGTGGTCGACGGTCAGGCTCAGGGTGAGCATCTCCCGCACGACGACTTCGTTCCTTCTGACTACCGGCTTTTGAACGGAACGGCCAACGCCGAGAATGGCGCTCTGACCGGCGTTCAGGATGGGTGTAAACCCGTCCACGATGCCGAGAACACTGATAGTGAAGGTCCCGCCCAGAACGGCGTCAGGCAGGAGCGTGCCTTCCTTGGCCTTCGTCGTGAGGTCGTCCATTTCGGCAGCGACCTCGGAGATGCTCTTTTGCTCTACTCCCCCGATGACAGGCACGATTAGGCCCTCATCCAAGGCCGCGGCAAACCCCACGTTGACCTCATCGAACTGGTGGACCGTACCCTCACTGAGGATGCTGTTGATGGCGGGAACGCGGCTGATGGCTGCGGCGCATGCCTTGATGATTGCGTGGGCAAGAGTGATGGTGGTGTCGGAGTCCTTAGAAGCAACGCGGCGCATCTGCTGTACGTCCGTGACGTCGACCTCCAGGAAGAACGATAGCTGGGCCGTGTTGGCGATGCTGGACCGCATGTGGTCGGCAATGCCTTTCCTCATGCCCGTCATTTCGACGGACGAGGATGGCGTGGGGACGCCCGGCGGGAGCTGGGAGGCGGTCTGTGATTCGGCGTACGCGCGAACGTCGGCCTCGGTGATCCTCGCGCCGCTCGTCGGCACCTCAGCTATGTCGATACCGAGACTTGTAGCGACCTTTCTCGCTCCGGGCGTCGACCGAACCGGGGGCCCGCCGGATCCGGCAGCGCGACGCGACGGCGCCGACCGAGACGACCTTTCGGAACGAGCGGCAGCTCGCCTCTCAGCGGGCTTCTCCGCTGCCGGAGGTTCTTCGCCTTCGGCAAGAAAGTACCCAAGTACCTGGTCCACCGGAACGGTTGCGCCACTATCGGCAACCGTGTGAAGTATCCCGTCCTCCGCCGCTTCGAGGTCGTACGTCAGCTTCTCCGACTCAATCGCCGCGAGTGGTTCGCCCCTCGTTACTGCGTCGCCGGATGACTTGTTCCAAGTTACGACGCCCTCTGTCATGAAATCGCCGAGTCGCGGCATGACTATCGGAGTCGCCATTGTCTAAAGCTCCCTCATTAGAAATATGTTCAGTTGCGCTGAGTTGATGTCCCCTGCGCCGTTTATCCCATTACCTCGTTCACGGCGTCGATGACCTTGTCCGGCGTGGGCATGTACAGCGCCTCCAGCGGACGGCTGTACGGCACTGACGTGTGAGGCGGATTTACGCGCACGGGCGGGGCGTCGAGGTAGTCGAACGCCTGCTCCGCGACCAGCGCCGAAATGTCGCTCGCGACGCTGCATCGCGGGTAGTCCTCGTCCACGATGACCACCTTGCGCGTCCGCTGCACCGATTCGAGGATGGTCTCCTCGTCCATCGGAGAGGTGGACAGCAGGTCTACGACCTCGGCCGATATGCCATCGTCCGCCAGGGCCTCCGCCGCCTGCTGGGCTATGTGGGTCGTGTAGCCGATGCCGACCAGCGTGACGTCATCTCCCTCTTGGATGATCCGCGCTTTGCCGATGGGGAACTCGTACGCTTCCTCCGGCACGTGAACGTTCCCCGGGAACCCCAGCAGCTGCCGGTTATTGAAGAGGATGACGGGGTCGTCGTCACGGATCGCGGAGATCATCAGGCCCTTGGCCGTGTACGGGTCGGAAGGCACGACGCCCTTAAGGCCCGGGAAGTGTGTGAAGATCGAATACAGTGTTTCCGAGTGCTGGGCTGCCGTGTTCAGGCCCGCGCCCATCCCCGTCATTATCGTGAGCGGCAGGGTGATCTTGCCGCCGAACATGTAGCGCATCTTCGCGGCGTTGTTCGTGATCTGATCGGCGCAGACACCGAAGAAGCTCACGTACATCAGCTCGACAACCGGCCGCAGTCCTGTCGCCGCGGCGCCGACGCCCGCTCCGATGAATCCGGCTTCGGATATAGGTGTGTCTCGAACGCGGTCCGCCCCAAACTCGGTGATGAGGCCCTTGGTCAAGCGCATTGGTCCGCCCCAAGAGTCGATGATGCCCTGGTCCTCGCGGCCCGCGCCGCCAGCAACGTCTTCGCCCATGACGATCACCGCAGGGTCGCGCTGCATCTCCTGGCGAAGCGCCTCGTTGATGGCCTGGATATAAGACAGGTTTCGTGTCGCCGTTTCGGTTACCATGCTGGTTCTCCTGAAAGTTGGATATTCGTTGCGAAGACCGTGATCTCGACGGACTACCTACGCGTAGCTGATGTATACGTCGGTGGTCAACTCTCCGTCGTCGGGGAAGGGGCTCTCGTCGGCGAACCTCGTCGCTTCCACCACGTTGGCGAGCGCGGCCGCGTCTATCGCCTCGATCTCTTCCTGCGTTGCCACATCGTTTTCCAGCAGATAGGACACCATCGTGCTGATGCAGTCGCGGGCCTCGTAGTAGTCCTCTTCTTCCTGAGTCCGGTAGGCGAGCGGATTGTCTGCCCCGAAGTGTCCGAGATAGCGGTAGGTCTGTGCCTCGATGAAGGTCGGCCCTCCGCCCGCTCGGGCCCTCGCGACCGCCTCGCTGCCGATCTCGTACATTTCGAGCACCGACTGTCCGTCGGCAATGACGCTCGGCATGTCATATCCTTCGGCCCGTGCCGCGATCGACTCGCCCGCGACCGAGTACTCGACCGGGGTGGACTCGGCGTAGCGGTTGTTTTCACACACGAAGATGACCGGCAGCTTCCAGATACCCGCGAGGTTCATAGCCTCGTGGAGTGTTCCCTGGTTGGCCGCGCCGTCCCCGAAAAAGACGACTGACACTTGATCTGTGCCGCGCACCTTGGCGCTGAGTCCAACGCCTGTCGCGACCGGGATATTCGACCCGACGACGCCGTTCGCGCCGAGCATTCCCTTGTCGATGTCCGCGATGTGCATCGTCCCGCCCTTGCCCTTGTTCGTCCCCGTGGACTTGCCCAGCAGCTCGGCCATCATCTGCTTGATGTCGAGGCCTTTGGCGATGCAGTGGTGGTGGCTCCGGTGCGTTCCGAGCACGTAGTCATCGTCCCGCAGGTGCGCGCATACTCCCACGGGCACGGCCTCCTGCCCTATTGACGAGTGCATCCCGCGTAGTTTGCCCGCGTCCGCCTCGCGCTTCGACTGCTCTTCAAAGCGGCGGATGGTCACCATCGTCGTGTACATCCAAAGCAGCGTATCCCTGTCGATTCCGATGGTTGTGGTCGCCACGATGACGCCTCCAATGTTCTAGCTGATGGTGCGCGATATGATAGCAGGGTGTGCAAATGGTGTCACGACAACCGTTTGACCTGTCTGAAAGCCCGCCATACACTGAGCGCGGATAGCGCTTCCCCAGGACTACGCCATGACGATTTTCGACGCGCACGCGCACTGCTTCCCTCCCCTCGGCCAGGACGGGGGCATCATGAATACGCGGCTCGCCGAGCACCAGTACCACGTCCGCTTCCACAGGCAGGGAATACGCCGCACCCGTGACGATGCCCTCATGGACACTCCCCTGCTCGCGGGTGAGCAGGACGGCGTTTCGTTCCAGCCGGACGTGGAGTTCCGCATCGGAGAATTTGGCAGGGTCGAGTTCACGGTCGAGGAAGAGGACTACTACATCCAGTGGATGCCGCCGACCTTGGTGGACATGTCTTCGTCGCCTGAGTACATGATCGCCCAGATGGACTACGTCGGAGTCGACCGCGCGGTGATCCAGCACGACCGCATCTACGGAAGGCTCGACGATTTCCTCTCGGACTGCGTTCGCAAGTACCCCGATCGCTTCGTGGCGCTGGCGCAGGTCGATGAGTGGCGAGCGAGCGAATCCGATCAGATCGAGCGGTTGAGGCACGAGGTCACGGACCTGGGTTTCAAGGGCCTCTATTTCTCAACCGGAGGCTTCGTACATACCGACTTCGCCAACAATATCAACGACCCCGAGTTCGAGCCCCTGTGGCAGGCCGTCGTCGATCTCGGGATACCCATCCACTGGTATGCTGGGGAGTATCGCACCAACATCACAGAAGCCTACTTCCGCGAGCTTGACGATATTCTTGAATGGGCCAACCGCCACCCCGGAATCCCGTGCGTGTTGACGCACGGACTCAACCAGATAAGCACGCTCCGAGGTCAGCCCGGTCGATATGACATATCTCAAAGCACCATCGACCTCCTGAAGCTTCCGAACTGGCACGTCGAGCTGATGCTCCACATCATGGCTTCCGACTACGAGTTCCCACCCTACAACCCGGAAGTCCACGAAGTTGTCCGACAGCTGGTGGAAGAGGTGGGAGCCGAGAGCCTCGTCTGGGGGTCAGACATGCCCGCGTGCGAGCGCACGTGTACCTACAAGCAGTCGCTCATCCTGTTCCAGACCCAGTGCGACTTCCTGAGCGACGAGGAGCGTGCGGCGATCCTCGGAGGGAACCTCGAACGCCTGTATCCGGCAGACTAGGGAAGGATGTCGCAGTCTCATATCCATGAGCTTTCGCTGTAATGCGTAATGCGACTGAGTATCTATAACGTAATTGTTGACTTCTCATATTCCTTCGACGTACACTCTCTCTCGGTGTCGAAATCGGAAAGTGGGATGCAACACAGTCCTAGAGGGAGAACGTCCGGATGACCGAACAGAACGGATACATCGTAGACGCGACCGGAGTCCACAAGACCTACAGCACCGGCAAGGTCACCGTCCCTGCCCTACGCGGCATCGACCTCAAGGTCAGGCGGGGTGAGATGGTCGCTATCATGGGGCCGAGCGGCTGTGGCAAAACCACCACGCTGAACTGCCTGTCGGGTCTGGATGACATCGACTCAGGCACGGTGATCGTCGAAGAGCAGGTCATCCACGACTTGCCCGACGATGAGCGCAGCGACTACCGCGCGAAACGAATGGGTTTCGTCTTCCAGCTGTACAACCTCCTTCCCGTTCTGAGCGCCGTGGAGAACGTCGAGATGCCGCTGCTCGTATCGGGCATCAGCTCGAAAGAGGCAAGGCGACGCTCGCTGGAGCTTTTGGATGAGGTCGGGCTCGCAGATCGTGCGGACCACCTTCCCGGCGAGCTGTCCGGAGGCCAGCGCCAGAGAGTCACCATCGCGCGGGCGCTCGTTAATCGCCCCGCCATCGTATGGGCCGACGAGCCGACGGGCGACCTTGACAGCGAGACCGCCCACGAGGTCATGGACCTGATGATCAAGCTCAATAAGGACAGCGGAGAGACGTTCGTCATCGTAACGCACTCCCGCGAGGTCGGTGAAATCGCCGACAGGATCGTCACCATGCGAGACGGCCTCGTGACCGACGACGGCCTCGGAGGAATGATTCAAGAGCCCGCCGCTGTAACGACGTAGGTCCAACGTTGCCTTCCAACCTCTACCCTACTCCACTCATCCCATTTGCGTCTGAAATTGGCGTAATCCCTAGTGTCAATTACACAAAAGACTTCCCCCTTGCCGCCTTTGCAACTTTGAGGTGATTTGATGGAAAAGCTGTTCGGCGTCCCGCTTCCCACGTTGATGTTCGTCCTTTCAGGCATTTTCATCGTGACGATGCTGATCGTGATTGCCATGGCCTTGCGCAACCCCGTGATGCTCAAGTTGGGGATACGTCCCATTTCCCGTCGACCAGGTATGACGGCCCTCATCATCATCGGCGTCATGCTGAGCACAATCATCATTTCCGCCGCGTTCGGCACGGCAGATACCCTTTCGTATTCCATTCGCGACATCGGCATCAATGGACTGGGAACAATCGACGAGATCGTCATCTCGGCCCGCGCTCAGGAGGGCGACCAATTCGGCCAGTCGTTCATCTCGATGGAGCGCTATGAGGAGATCAGGGCCGATCTTGCCGGCGACGACCGCATTGACGGCATCATGCCGCAGTTCACCCAGAACGTACCGGCCGTCAACCCTGCGGAAGACCTGAGCGAAGGACAGCTAAACCTGCTGGGCATTAACCCATCCCTCCTCGGTGGCTTCGGCGGAATGAAGTTAGCATCAGGAGGAAACGCTGACCTTCAGAATCTCGGGCCCAACGAGACATTCATCAATGAGGACGCTTCGGAAGAGCTTGATCTCCGGTCCGGCGGTGAACTGGAGATTTACGTAGAGGACGGCGCCAAACGGTTCGCCGTGAAGGGCGTCCTCGAAGACGGCGGATTTGCAGGCATCTCCCCGACGATGATCATCTCCCTGGAGCGCGCTCAGGAGATGTTCGACAGGACGGGTCAGATCACTTCGATCATCATATCGAACCGAGGCGATCAGCTGACGGGCAACGAGCTGAGCGATGAGGTCACGAAGGACCTTCGCGTGAAGTTCACCGACCGCGAGACGGCCTCCCGCCTGAAGGACCTTCTCAACGACGATGTATTCCTCAAGGCGCTTGAACTCGAACGAGACACTTCGGTCGGTGAAGACCGGAAGGAACGGCTGACGGAGGTCCTCACGGGGATACGGGCTCCCGATCTTACCGACGATCTTATCGACGCCCTGGCCGACACGGAAATATCGGGCGTGATACAGGACGTTCTCGATTCGGATGAGATGCGCGACATCCAGCGTGAGGCGACCACGCTCTTCAGCGAGCTCGCCGAAATGAACGTCTTGGACATCAAGAACGACATTCTCAGGGGCGCGGAACAGGCCGGTACCGCCATAAGCGTCTTCTTCCTTACCTTCAGCACTTTCTCGATTGCCAGCGGCATCCTGTTGATCTTCCTCATCTTCGTCCTGCTTGCGGGCGCAAGGAAGTCCGAGATGGGCATGGCCCGGGCCGTCGGCGCAAAGCGTCGGAACCTCATCGAGATGTTCGTGTTCGAGGGTACTGCCTATGCTCTCGTGTCGGCCGCCATCGGCGTTCTGCTTGGACTTGCGGTCAGCGCCCTCATGGTAGGCACTCTCAACAGCATATTCTCCTCGTTTGAAGACGACTTTACTCTCCAACTCCACTTCACCCTGCCAACCATCGTTGTCTCGTACTGCTTGGGGATGATCATCACCTTCGCCACCGTTGGGATTTCAGCCTACCGCGTGAGCTATCTCAACATCGTGGCCGCGGTGCGGAACCTGCCGGAGAACCTCGTGCCGGTAGACCCTCCGGGATTCCTGAGCCGACTCCTCGATGTCGTCAAGGGTATCTTCCGGCCCTTCCTCTTTCTCTGGCGCGCGCTTCGATTCCTCATCAGGCGCGACTTCGTTCCCTCCGTGCTCCACGTGATATTCGCCCTCGTGTGGCTGACCGTGATCGTCTGGGTGGTAGACATCCTGATCCAACTGTTCAAGCTGGTGTGGCCGTATCTCCTGCAAGGCTGGCTTCTCTTTGTCATCGGCGCCGGTCTGACGACTGCGTCGGTTCTCGTCCCGCCCCTAGAACGCGCGGCATTATTCGGTGGAGGAGTGTCACTGGCCCTGGCCGGGATAGGACTGTCGGCAAGAGCCTTCTTGGCAAGAGGAGACATGTCGCCTGCGTTCCTTGACCGGATCGTCTTCACCACAACCGGAATCGCAATCCTGGTCTTCTGGGCGTTGCCGTCCAGCATCCTCGAAACGCTCCTCGGCGATATCGTCGACGACTTGCAAGGCGACGTTGACATCATGTTCGTCTCGGGCATCGCCATGGTCGGAGCGGCGGTCTGGACGGTTATGTACAACGCCGATTTGATTCTTCAGGGACTTCATTTCATCACGAGCCGCCTCCGCCAACTTCGCCCGGTCTTGGTGACCGCGATAGCCTATCCCCTTAGCTCCAAGTTCCGCACCGGCCTGACCCTGGCCATGTTCGCGCTCGTCATCTTCACGCTTACGGTCATGTCCGTGCTCACGGACACCTTCGGGACTCAGTTCGTCGAGACGAGGGTTGCTACGGGCGGATGGGACATCGAGGGGAGCGTCAACTTCACCACACCCATAGATGACATCCGTTCCGAAATCAATGGTATTGATAACGTAGACATTTCCAGTTTCGAGGCTATTGGCGGATATACGCAGATACCTATGCAGGTACGCGAGATCGAGGCCGATGACCAGGAATGGAACGGCCTCCGTTTCCTTGCTGCGGATGACGGGTATCTCGAATCAAGCGAGTACGACTTCAAGCTCATCGCAGACGGATTCGGCTCCACGACGGAGGACGTATTCGAGGCCATGCGAAATGACCCTAGTCTCGTCGTCATAAGCGGATCGTTGCTTAGCGACACACAGGGTGAGCAGGGCGAGCAGATATCCCGCGTCTTCCACGAAGTAGGCTACGACGACGAGTCGATGTCGCCCATTGAGATTGAACTGCGTGAGCCGAATACTCGCGTGGAAACGACCTTGACGGTAATAGGTGTCATCGACCGCGTCCATGACACCGGTTTTGTCGGCCTCGGCATGATCGGCTCCAAGACCGCCGTCGACGAAGCCGCCCCGTTCCCAATTCCCATCACGACCTATCGGTTCAGAGTCAACGATCTTGACGAATCAAAAGACATCGCCCGGAACATCGAACGCGCCTTCTTAGAGAACGGAATGCAGACCGTTGTGCTCGATGAAGTCCTGAGGGAAAACCTGGCTGCGCTGCGAGGCTTCTTCCGGCTGTTCACCGGGTTCATGGCGCTTGGCCTGTTCGTCGGAATCGCGGCGCTTGGAGTAGTAAGCACTAGGGCCGTGGTCGAGCGGCGGCAGCAGATCGGCATGCTGAGGGCCGTCGGCTATCGCAGGGACATGATCCAGCTGAGCTTCCTGATCGAGTCGAGCTTCGTCGCCGTCTTGGGCATCATCATCGGTACCGTGCTCGGACTCGTTCTCTCATACAACGCAGTCCTTGATATTCGCGACTCCGAGGGACTCGACACCATCCAATACGCGATCCCCTGGATACAGATGATAATTATCCTCGGTGTGACGTATCTCTTCTCGTTGCTGGCGACCTACATTCCGGCCCGCCAGGCGTCGAAGGTCTATCCGGCGGAGGCCCTTCGGTACGAGTAGTTGGCTTACCGCGTCACTTCAGGCCGGCGAATCGCCCCGGAGCGAACTCGTCAATAGGAATTCCCGTCTCACGTCGCACTATGAGATCGGCAAGGACTCTGCCCATCGCCGGAGCGAGGAGGACGCCCTTCTTCCCACCGCCGGTCGCGAGGTAGACGTTCTTCCGGCTGGGGACCTTGCCGAGAATCGGAAGGCCGTCGGGCGTCCTCGGCCTGAGACAGGCCGTCTGCTCCAGAATACGGGCTTGTGTCACGGAGGGAAGGACACGCGCCGCTCTCTCAATCAGGTCCTGTCTCGCCTGCGAGGTGGTCGAAAGGTCGAACCCCGCTTCTTCTTCGGTCGCGGCCGCCCAGAGCTTGCCGTCCGCCTTCTGCACGACTGCTCCGGGACCTGCGACGTGGTACTCCAGCGGAGGACTCAGGCCTTCGAGCCGGACGATCTGTCCCTTGAGAGGCGTGACCGGAATACGAAGGCCGGTCCACTCCTCCACCGCTCCAGACCAAGGACCTGTCGCGATTACGACGGCATGACATGCTACCTCGCCCCCTGCCGTCCTCACGCCGAGCGCCCTGTCGCCCGACCACGTGATTCCGATTGCGCGGTCATGGACGATACTCGCGCCACGTTGACAGGCGGCATCCATCAGCGCCCTCGTGAGCTGTTGACTGTCCACCATGCCGAGTCTTTCAAGGAGGACGGCTCCCACGACGTCGTCGGCAATCCGGTCGTCCAAAGCGTGAACATCCTGCCCGTCAAGCCACCGGGCCGAGAATCCCTCGGCTGCGTTCCAGCGCTCCATTTCCTCCTGCAGTGGAGGAACGTCGGCCTCGTCCAGCAGGACTTCGAGGTGAGGCATCATGCGGCCCTGGAAGTCGATGGAGGACTGCTCTTCAAGCTGAGGCCACAGCCTTAGGTGCTCATCGAATGCCTCTCTTGCGAAAGCCGCCAATCGACCGGGGATGAGGGCACCCGAAAGCGGGTTCAGGAGACCGAGCGCGTATCCCGACGCAGCGTTGCCGACGCCCTGATGCTCGATCACGGCTACATCCAGCCCTTCGCGCGTGAGGTAGTAGGCGGCGGCGCATCCCGCAATTCCCCCGCCTATGACGGCCACATCCACCGTTTGTGTCATACGTGCTCCTGATTGTCAGGGACCTTCCAGAGTCCGTTCGCGGTGGGCCTGTCGAACCGTGATGTTGGCCTTCGACAGGCTCAGGCCGAACGGGAAGGGCGACCTTTATTGCGATGGTAGGATGGTTCTATCTGATTGCAGTTTCGGTTGTGCCGTTCTAGCGGCGCTCATATAATATCAGTGTCCGCCACGCTTCAATTTAGGTTCGACGCGCCCTAGTCGCGCTAAAGGTAACTCATGGAAATCCTCGAATACATGGAGGCCCACGGCCACGAGCAGCTGCTCATCTGCCACGAGCCGTCTCAGGGTCTCCGGGCGTTCATAGCGATCCACGACACGACCCTCGGCCCCGCCTGTGGAGGTCTTCGCGTATGGCCCCATGAGAGCGAGGACGACGCCATCATGGACGTGCTCCGCCTGTCCCGCGCGATGACGTATAAGTCCGCCGTCGCGGGCCTCGACCTCGGAGGCGGGAAGGCCCTCATCATGGCCGACCCGCGCACCGACAAGAACGAGGCGATGCTTCGCGCGTTCGGGCGGCATGTCGACTCGCTCGGAGGGCGGTACGTCACGACCGAGGACGTGGGCATGACACCCCGCGACGTGGAGTACATCGCCCAGGAGACGGAGCACGTAGTCGGGTTGCCGGAGTCGCTGGGCGGCAGCGGCGACACCTCGCTCATGACCGGACTCGGCGTCTACCTCGGCATGAAGGCGGCGGCCAAGGCGACGTGGGGCGATGAGAGCCTGTCGGGCCGAACGGTGGCATTGCAGGGCTTCGGGCACGTCGGTTCCAACACGGCCAACCATCTCCTTGAAGAGGGGGCCAAGCTGGTTGTGACCGACATCTTCGAGAGCGCCCGACAGGAGGCGACAAGCATGGGCGCGACCGTCGTGGAACCGGACGACATCTACGATGCCGAGTGCGATATTTTTTCCCCTTGCGCCCTGGGTGGCGTGCTGAACGGCGAGACCATTCCTCGCCTCAGGTGCGAGATCGTGGCGGGCGGGGCGAACAACCAACTGCTCTCGGACGCCGACGGCGACCTGCTCGAAGAGCGTGGCATCACCTACGCGCCCGACTACGTCGTTAACGCGGGCGGTATCATCAACGTGGGTTCCGAGATCGGGGGCGTCTATCGCAAGAACCGAGCGCTGGAGCTTACCAGGCGAATCTACCGGACGACGCTCGACGTGATCGAGACCGCTCGCTCGGAGGGCATCGCCACCAACGCTGCGGCCGCGCATATCGCGGAACGCCGCATTGCCGCCGTTCGCGACCTCAAGGCTATGCTCTAAAGGGCACTCCGCGATCGCTTGAGTTGACCTCACCTCGCTGGGAGTATGTGACATGGAACTTCGGGAACTTGGAAAGACCGGTCTGAAGATCACGCCTCTCGGACTGGGACTGGCGGAGATTTCACGTCAGGATAGGATGGGCGGCGACGTGTCCGCAGCTTCGAGGGTCTTGCATGAAGCTCTGGACAACGGCATCAATTTCCTCGATACGGCGGCTTGCTATGGCGATACGGAGGGCCTCATAGGCGAGGTGGTCTCGCATCGCCGGGACGAGTACGTGCTGGCGACAAAAGCGGGGCACGCAGTGGGAGACGCGCCGGATGAAAGCTGGACACCTGAGACCATAGAGCATTCCATCGACCGCAGTCTGAGGCTGCTGCAGACCGACTACGTGGACATCGTCCAGCTTCACTCATGCGACGTAGACGTGCTGGAGCGAGGGGACGTAATCGACGCGGCCGTTCGTGCCCGTGAGGCGGGCAAGACCCGGTTCGTCAGCTTCAGCGGAGACAATGAGGCGGCAAAGTGGGCCGTCAGGAGCGGCATCTTCGCGACGCTCCAGACCAGCTACAACGTCACGGAGCAGCACGCCCGCACGAAGGGTCTGTTCGACATGGCGGAGGAGGCGGGCATGGGGGTGATCCTCAAGCGACCCGTCGCCAACGGAGCATGGTGGAAGGATGAGAGCCCCTACCCCTATGCCGACGAGTACTTCCGGCGCTCCCAGCTGATGAAGGCAGAGGGCCCATTCGAGCACGACCTGGACGACAAGGTGCGCCTCGTAACCGGCTTCGCCCTTGCCGAACCCGCGGTCACCACGATAATCACTGGCACCCACAACGTCGATCATCTGAAATCGAACATCGACCTGGTATCCAACCACCTGCCCATCCCCGACGACACCGTGCGGGAGCTTCACGAGCGCTTCGAACAAGTCGAAGACGACTGGCGGCAGCTAACGTAGCTGCGGAGTCGGGTAACGCTGACCTTTCTCTTCATTCTCGCGGGAGGAGAGTTATCCGTAACTCAGAACGCCGGATGATTCCCAATGGCACAACCGGCACTCCTTATGGCTCTCACAAGCAGTGGCGACTGAGGTCTAGACGGGGAGGCGTGAGAGACCTTCATTCCGAGTGTTTCCTGAAAAAACTGTTCCATTTTGTTCCATTCTGTTCCATTTTTCTCGTTATCGTAAAGTTGGATGGCATTGCAGAATGATGGAGATGACGTCAGATGGTGAATGGAGGGCGTCGGTCTTTCCAAAAGATTCCCCTTAATCTGTGCCATTTTGTGCCGCTCTGCGCCGTCTCTCGTTATGGTCTGATTGGGCAGTGGACAATTGCTAATGTGTAGTGTCGTACATTCGTTCTTGTTTGTCAAATAGGGGTATGAGATGGGAATTCACCCTCACCCAGGACGGGCTGACAGGGGTATGTAAAGTATGCACCTGCTACGGACATCACCCTCACCCCCGTATCGAGTACGGGGCAGGCTCTAGCCCTCTCCCGTCAAGGGAGAGGGGATATGCTGGTACTCATCCTTACCTACTTTTTCAATGGCCCAAATGAAGAAGGCACAACATTTTAGATTCCTCGCTACGCTCGGAATCACAGAAACCCGGGGCCAGATCGTAGCTACAAATCCATTTCACCTACCCCTGTCAGCCCGCGAACAGGAGAGAGGGTTGTTGGGAGGAAACCAGAACTACCGCAAAGCTCTTAACCCAGCAGCCGCTTGGCGATGATCTCCCGCATCATCTCGGAGGTGCCAGCGGCGATGGTCCAGAGGCGGTAGTCGCGGGCGAAGCGCTCGACGGGGAGCTCGCGCATGTAGCCCAGACCGCCGTGCATCTGGACGGCCTCGTAGGCGATGCGGTTCGCCATCTCCGTGGAATAGAGCTTGGCCATTGAGACTTCGGTCACGCAGTCGGCGCCACTCGCGAATGCCTCGACGGCAGTGTAGGTCAGGCGTCGGGCCGCCTCCACGTCGACTGCCATGTCGGCGATGCGGTGCCGGAGGGCCTGGAACTCGGCAAGCGGCTTGTCGAACGACTCACGGTTCTTGAGGAACTCCAATGTGTCGTCGAGGGCTTGGCCTGCCGCCGACACGCTAAGTACGGCAGACAGCAGCCTCTCGCGCTGGAGGCCCGAGGCTAATTGGTAGAACCCTCTGCCCTCTTCGCCGAGGAGATTCGCGTGAGGCACCCGGACGTCCTCGAAGACCAGTTCCGCTGTGTCCGATGCCCACATGCCCGTTTTGCTCAGCTTCCGGCTGACCTTCAAGCCCGGTGTGCCTGCCTCCACGAGGAACTGTGAAAGGCGTTGGTGTTTTGGGCCAGTGTCTCGCGTCTTGGCGGCGACGAAGTAGAGGTCGCCATAGACCCCGTTGGTGATATAGGTCTTCGCGCCGTTGATGATCCAGTCGTCGCCATCACGGACTGCCCGTGTTTCGAGGGAGGCCATGTCGGAGCCCACGCCCGGCTCGGTGATCGCCAGCGCGCAGACCTTTCGTCCGCCGGTAATGTCGGGAAGGTACCTTTGTTTCTGGTCGTCCGACCCGACACGGCCCAGCCACGGCGAGGACATATCAGTATGGACGATGACGCTGAAGGCCACTCCTCCGGACCTGCAACGGGCCAGTTCCTCCGCGAGCACGACTGTCATCCAGAAATCGGCGTCCACCCCGCCGTGCTGGGTCTCGTACTCGATGCCGAGAAGTCCCAGCTCACCCATGCGACGGAACAGGTTGCGCGGTATCTCGCCGCGCTCCTCCCAGTCGTCGACGTGCGGGGTTATTTCGTCCTGGACGAACCGTCGGACGAGGTCACGGAACATTTCATGTTCGGAGGTGAAGGGCATGGGCTTATCTTGCTGTCTCAAAAGGTACGCAGAGCAAAGCGGTGCGTCAAGAAGCAATCTGTCATTCCGAACGCAGTGAGGAATCTAATATCCCTGAACGGAGTGTGATTGCCATTCCAAAGACAGATCTCTCCACCGTGGATTCAAAGACTCAATTAGCGCGACTTTCTTGCTTCGACGCCAACTCTTGATCTGTTTCTCCCTCGCTAGTGCGGACTCCACGTCCGAAGTGTGCTCATAGTAGGCAAGCCATGAAATGTTGTACTTGCTCGTAAAGCCGGGAACGAGCTTGTTCTTGTGTTCGTATATTCTTCTCTCAAGGTCATTTGTCACGCCAACGTAGAGCGTGCGTGTGCTATTGGTGAGGATGTAGACGTAGTATTGGCGGTCTTGCGTTGCAGGCATCGATTTTAGATTCCTCACTACGTTCGGAATGACAGTTGAGTGTATTGTTCAGTGTGTCGCTGTGTCGCGCGTAGGAGAATGACAACAGCATCAGAATGGGTGGCGACCGATAGAATTGATCGGGCGGGGTCAGTTCGCCAATTGAAGGCAAGCTACCCAGCGTCCTCGCGTTGGCGGAGCTCGGTGCGGCGGATCTTGCCTGATATGGTCTTGGGCAGTTCGGCGAGGAACTCGACCTCGCGGGGGTACTTGTATGGCGCGGTCGTGGTCTTGACGTGGTCTTGAAGCTCGGTGAGTACCGCCTCCGAGGGTTCGTAGCCGGGAGCGAGGACGACGAACGCCTTGACGATGTTCGTGCGCGTGGGATCGGGCTTGGCTATGACGGCGGCTTCGGCTACGGCGTCGTGTTCCAGCAGGGCTGACTCCACCTCGAAGGGCCCTATGCGGTATGAAGCGCTGATGATTACGTCGTCGGAGCGCCCGATGAACCAGAAGTAGCCGTCCTCGTCTCGCGTTGCCCGGTCGCCGGTGTAGTACCAGTCGCCGCGGAAGCAGTTCTCGTTTGCCTCCTCGTTCCGCCAGTATCCGGGGAACATGCCCACAGGAGGCTCCGGGGTCATGCGGATGGCGATCTCACCTTCCTCGCCGCCGGCCAATTCATTGCCGTCGTCGTCGACCACGGCCATGTAGTAGTCCGGGGCCGTGACGCCCATCGAACCCGGTCTGTGCTCCATGCCCGGGAACGTCGCGGCGCAGAGGGTCGTCTCCGTCTGGCCGTACGCCTCCCAGATGTGGTAGCCGGTCCCGTCGCGCCACATGTCGATGACTTCCGGGTTCACCGGCTCGCCCGCTCCCATGCAGTGACGCAGGGCTTTCGGCTTGAAGTTTTCGAGATCTTCGAGGACGAGCATCCGGTACGCCGTCGGGGGCGCGAAGAAGGTCGTTATCGGGTATTTTTCGAGCGCCTGCAGGGTGGTGCCCGGCTCGTACTTGCCGCGCTGGTCCCAGATGAAGAGGGCCGAACCGAGGTTCCACGGAGCGAAGAAGGCCGACCATGCCGCCTGCGCCCAGCCCGTATCCGACAGGGTCCAATGCAGGTCGGTTGGCCGCTGATCCATCCAGAACTTGCCGGTGACGACGTGCCCAATGGGATAGTTGCTGTGCGTGATGGGGACCATCTTGGGGTAGCCGGTGGTGCCTGAGGTGAAGTAGATCATCATCAGCTCGTCGGCGGGGTTGTTTGGATTGGGCAGGTCGGCTGAAGCGTTCGAGACCAGGTGCTCGTAGTCATGGTGGCCGCCGCTGTCGTCCCCTACGACGATGATCTCTCTAAGATCGGGGCACCGGTCTCGGACGGCCTCCAGCTTCGGGAGGTTCTCCGAGTCGGTGATGGCTACGGATATCCCCGCCGCCTCTATTCGATAGGCGATATCGCGAGGTGTCATCAGTGTCGTCCCCGGCACCGACACGAAGCGTCCCCTGATGCATCCCAGCACGATTTCCCACCACTCGACGAGGCGCGGGAGCATGGTCATCACACGTTCGCCCGGCTTGGTTCCTATACCGGACAGGGCGTTCGCGACCTGCTTGGAACGTTGGGCGAACTCCCGATAGGTGACGTCGCGAGGCTTGCCGTCGTCGCTAACCCAGAGCATGGCCCGCTTGTTGGGATCGCTCGCCCACTTGTCGAAGACCTCGTACGTCCAGTTGTACCGCTTCGGGCGCGGGAGTTCGAAGGTGCGGTAGGTCTCGTGGTAGTCGCCGATCTGGTACTGCTGGTTAGTCACGGCATCTCTCAGGTCATCTTGCCATTCAGGGGAAATACATGCCCCTAGAGGGTTCGGTCAGGCAGTATACCCAAGTTCGGCCAGAATCGCATTACGGTGTTCGTCGAGGGCGGGTGGCGGAGTCGTCGGTTCGACGGAACCGGTGGAGAACTTCATCGGCTGGGCGATGTATCGAAGACTACCGATCTCAGCAACCGAACCCCGTGACTGGAAATGTGGTAGTTCTAGAGCCTCATCGAGGTCGCGGACGATGATTGCGGGTACGTCAACCTTCATCAACTCCCCTTCCCACTCTGAGGATGGTCGCTTGGCGAAGGTCATTTCGAGGCGTGTCTTGATCTCCCCTGCCCGTTCGACACGCTGATCGAACGTGAGCCCTGAAACATCACCGAGACCGGCCACGTCGCAGAGCCTCTGCCAGAAATGGTCCTCGTGGACGATGCCGAGGCTCAGCCACCGGCCATCCGCGCAGGCGAAGAGACCGTATGTGGGGATGACGGTTACGTTGGGCGTATTCCCATCTTTTCCTTCGTTGGATGTGGCCTGAGCTTCGATTCCGACGAGGGACAACACCGCGTCGGTCATGGAAAGGTCGATGTAGGTTCCCTTGCCCGAAGACACCTTACTCACTACCCCGGCCAGGACGGAGATAGCGGCGTACATCCCCGACGCAACGTCTGAAATCAGGATTGCGGGAGGCCATGGACGGCCCTCGATGGCGGTCTGCACGCCCATATATCCACCGACGGCAAGGTAATTGACATCGTGGGCGGGAACGTTCTTCCACGGGCCTTCCTGTCCGAAACCGGAGATTGAGCAGTAGACGATGCGGGGATTCGTCGCTGAAATGGTCTCGTAGTCGGCGCCGAGACGCTGGGCCACTCCCGGCCGCGAGCCTTCGAGGACGATGTCGGCCCGTTCAACGAGCCGGAGCAGGACTTCACGGTCGCCGTCGGACTTGAGATTGAGCGAAATACTCTCCTTGCCGCGGTTCATTCCGGCGAACATGGAGGCGCTGCTCTTGCGGAGCGGGTCGCCTCCCGGAGGCTCGATCTTGATTACCCTGGCACCGAGGTCGCTCAGTATCATCGAGCAGAACGGGCCGGGCGTGTTTACGGTGAGATCGAGGACAGTCAGGTTGGAGAGAGGGCGCATAGTGGGGTTATTCTACTATGGGAGGGTTGACGAAACGAAATCGGGGTTTCCCACTAGCCGTGCTGCTGCTCACCCGCCACTTCCTGATTTCTCCGCATCCTTCTATCTACCCCTCATCGCCGACATGGTCAGCACCGTTGCTCCGAGGGCTACGGCGACTCCTGACACGCTCAGCGCGAAGGGCGCGTTGACAGCCTCGGCGAGGGAGCCCATCAGCAGGCCGCCGATAGCCGACGAGCCCCAACCAAGCTGATGGATGCTCATGACCCTTCCGCGGAACTCGTCGTGTACGATGCTCTGCAGGAGAGTATTGTTGACGGTGCCGAAGGCGGTGCTCGCAGCACCGACGATGAGTATGAACGACAGGGACGCGGGCAGATAGGTGATCTGGGCGAAGAGCAACAGGCCGATGCCATAGGTCAGCCCCGTTGCAACCTGCAACAGGGCGGAGTCCTTCAGTCTGCCGAACAGGATGAGAAAGAGCGTCCCGCCTAGGCCGCCGATGCCGCCGGCAAGCAGCAAGTTCCCGTAGGTCTCGACGCCTCCACTGAGAACGTCGTCCGCGAACACGGGCAGGAGGGTGCTGAACGACGAACCGAATATGCCCGCGAGAATTCCGAGCGCGACCAGACTGATGATGGTAGTGCTGCCTCGTATGTATGCGAAGCCTTCCGTGAGGTCGGTCCACGGCATCGTCCGCTTGCGATCGCCGATGTGTGGCTGCGGATCGACCAACGCGAACATGACGACCGTGCCGACGTACATCGCGCCGACGAAGAAGAACACGCCCTCGATGCCGAGCGCGTTGACCAGCGGCGCGAATAGGAACGGCCCGATCACTGTGGAGCCGGACATCAGGAGAGACTGAAGAACGACAGCATTCATGAGGTGTTGGCGGGGGACGAGGTTCGGGATGATCGCCTGGCGGCAGGGGATATCGAACGACAGCAGGACGCCGTTCGCAAGGGAGATCGCTATGAGCTGCCATGGCTCGATGATGCCCGTTGCAGCCAACACGCCAGTCAGTAAGGCGGTGAACGCGAAGAGTGCGCGCGTGGTCACGACCAGCCGCATACGGTTGACGCGGTCGGCGACGACGCCTCCCCACATCGACAGTAGCAAAATCGGACCCAGACCGGCGAAGGTCACGAGTCCCAGCATGAGCGGTGAATCGGTGAGCTGGTGCATCAGCCAGAGCCGACCGGCCATGAGCGCCCAGATGCCGATGTTCGAGAAGGCGTTGCCTATCCAGAACAGACGATAGCTTGCGTACCGGAATGCCACGAGCGGGCCAGCGGCGGGTTCCTGGGAGGAGTCATTGCGGGCCATGCCAGAAGTATATCCCGAACTCGTGCATCCTTCGTATGAATTGCAATTCCGTTGACGGTGTACACGCCCGGTGCTACACTCCCCGCGACTTTTCTCACCCTACCTGCCATACTCGTCCTGAGCTAGGAAAATACACCCATGAGCTACCGACTGGGCGTCGATGTCGGGGGAACCTTCACCGACCTCGCCCTCTACGACACTGATACCGACCGTCTCGAATTCGCAAAGACTCCTTCCACACCGGTCAACCAGGCCCTCGGAGTAGCCGCCGGAATCCGTGAACTGATGGACCGGCATGGCGTTTCCCCCGACCGGATCGACTTCTTCATCCACGGAACGACGGTAGCGACGAACACGCTCCTAGAACGCAAGGGCGCGAAGACCGCGCTCATCGTCACGGCAGGATTCCGAGACGTCCTCCAGATAGGCCGTCAGGACAGGCCCGACCTCTACGACTGGCGCATCCGTCGCTCCGACCCGCTGGTGCCGCGACACCTGCGCTTCGAGGCGCAGGAGAGGGTGCTTCACACAGGGGAAGTGATGAACCCCATGGAGGCCGGAACGCTCGATGACATCAAAGGCCGCGTCAAGGACGCCAACGTCGACGCCGTGGCGGTGTGCCTCCTCCACTCCTACGCCAACCCTGAGCACGAGCAGGCCATCGGCGAGGCCATTCGCCGAGAACTGCCGGGCACTCCTATCTCGCTCTCTCACGAGATACTACCGGAGTTTAAGGAGTACGAGCGGATGAGCACGACGACCATCAACGCCTACGTCGCGCCCGTCATGGAGAGATACCTGCGGCGGCTCGAAGAGAGCATCGCTGACGTGGGTCTCAAGTCCGATCTGTACATCATGCAGTCCAACGGCGGCACGATGGGAGCGGAGACCGCCATCGAGCGACCGGTGCATACCATCCTGTCGGGGCCGGCGGCGGGCGTCATCGGCGCTGTCGCCATCGCTCAGCAGGCCGGGAAGCCGAACAGCATCTCCATCGACATGGGCGGGACGAGCTTCGATGTGTCGCTCTCGTACAAGGGAGAGGTCCGTCGGACGCAGGAGAGCGAGCTGGAGCGCCTTCCCGTGAAGGTGCCGATGGTGGATATTCACACGCTCGGCGCGGGCGGCGGGAGCATCGCTTGGATAGACCCGGGCGGAGCGCTCCGAGTCGGCCCGCAGAGCGCGGGAGCGGATCCCGGACCTGCGTGCTACGGCAACGGAGGGACGGAGGCTACCGTGACCGATGCCAACCTCGTCCTCGGCAGGCTGGGTGCGACGAGCCTGCTCGGAGGGACGATGACGCTGGACGTAGAGTTGGCGCGTCAGGTCATTTCCGGGCGCATAGCCGACCCGCTGGGTCTCACAGTGGAGGAGGCCGCCGAGGGCATCGTGCAGGTCGTCAACGCCAGCATGGTGAAGGGAATCCGTGTCGTATCCGTCTCCAAGGGTTACGATCCCCGCGAGTTCTGCCTCGTGGCGTTCGGTGGGGCCGGACCACTTCACGCCTCGGAGCTTGCCGATGAGATGGACATCCCGTCCGTCCTTGTCCCCGTGGCTCCCGGTGTCACGTCGGCCCTGGGCCTGCTGATGGCAGACCTCCGGCACGACTTTGCACAGACGGTGCTCAAACCGGGCAGCGAACTGTCACCCATGGAGATCACGACTTGGTACGAACAACTGGAGTCTCAAGCGATGGAGCAGATGGGCCGCGAAGGCATCGACGCCGGGGACGTGTCGCTCGTCCGCACCGCGGACGCTCGGTACGTGGGCCAGGGATATGAGCTTGAAGTACCGGCGACGTCCGGCAAGCTGGAACAGAAGGATGTCGAGGCGATTATGGAGCGGTTCCATGAGGCACACATTCGCAACTACGGGTATGCCTCGCGGGATAACGCCGTCGAGGTCGTGAACCTTCGGGTAACAGCCCTGGCGTCCATGCCGCGACCGGATCTCGCGCACGATTCGCAGGACGCGGGCGGTGACCCGTCACGCGCAATCATCGACCAGCGAGACGTGTACTTCCGTAACGAACCGAAGGAGACGAACATCTACGACCGCTCCGGCCTCCGTCCCGGGGACGTAATAAAGGGACCCGCAATCGTGGAACAGTTGGACTCGACGACCGTCGTATGGGAAAACCAGACGGCCACCGTCGACAACTATCTGAATCTCCTAGTTACCGGGAAGCACAAGTAAAATCCGCAAGCAATACTCCTTCTCTTTCAGGAACGACCATGACAACAACCAACGTCGATCCGATCACTCTCGAAGTCATGCGCAACGGGTTCTACTCCATTGCAGACGAGATGATCGCCGCGCTGATACGCGCAAGCTACTCCACGAACATCAAGGACAGGCGGGACACGTCTGGCGCGATCTACACCGGCTCCGGCGAGGTGGTCGTCGTTGCCCAGAGCGAGATCGGCACACCATTGCACCTTGGCACGATGCACTCCGCCGTCCTCACGGCGATGGAGCAGTACCCGTTCGAGGAGCTTGAGCCAGGAGACGCCCTTGCGCTGAACACGCCCTACCCGGCAGGGCCCGGCCACCTGAACGACCTTGCGCTCATATCTCCCGTCTTCTACGAAGGCGAGCTTATCGCCATTACGGCCAATCAGGCCCACCACGTCGACATGGGCGGATTCGCTCCCGGCTCGATGCCGTTCGGCGTTACCGAGATATTCCAGGAGGGGCTCCAGATCCCCACCGTCCGCCTGTTTCGCAAGGGACAACTCGACCGTGACCTGTGGGCGTTGATCGCTCAGAACGTTCGCCCTCGAACGGAGGTACGTGGCGATCTCCTTGCCCAGTTCGCCGCCAACAACGTGGCGGAGCGCCGCTTGACCGACCTCGCCTCACGGTACGGCCCTGAGATGGTGCGCCGATACCTCGACGAGATGCTGAACTACTCCGAGCGCCGCATGAGGGCAGCGCTGAAGCAGATTCCAGAGGGCACGTACGAGTTCGAGGACTCGATGGAGGGCGACGGCATTGTCGAGTCACCGATAACTGTCAGGGTGAAGATCGAGTCGAAAGGAGACTCGTTCATCGCCGACTTCACGGAGAGCGATGACTCTTGCCTGGGGCCACTCAACTGCCGATGGCCGTCCGTCGCCGCGTGCGTCTACTACGTGCTCAAGGCCTGTCTCGACCCGGAGCTTCCGCCGAATGCGGGGGCGTACCGGCCTGTTGAGGTCAAGGTGCGCGAGGGCAGCCTCCTCTCGGCGCAGTACCCGACGGCAGTGTGCAACGCCAACATCATCACGACGCAGCGGATAACCGACATCCTGCTGGGCGCGCTTGCGCCCGTCATTCCCGACAAGGTGCTGGCGGCGTGCTCCGGCACCATGAACCTGCTCAACATCGGCGGGATCGACCCGCGTAACGGCATCTACTACAACTACATCGAGACCTACGCGGGAGGCCAGGGGGCCATGCACAACGCCGACGGAATGGACGCCGTTCAGAACCACATGACCAACACGCGCAACGCCCCGGTCGAGGCAATCGAGCTTGCCTATCCCCTGCTGGTGGAGAAATACGGACTCGTGCCCAACAGCGAGGGCGCGGGGCAAAACAGGGGTGGGCTGGGCATCCAGCGACACCTGCGCGTACTGGGTGAGAGCGTCACCCTCACGCTCAGCTCCGATAGAGAAAAAGTCAGCCCGTGGGGCCTGTTCGGAGGCGCGGGGGCGGAACGCTCCGCATGTGTCATAGCCGCACCCGACGGATCGGAGAAACGGCTCCCCTCCAAAGTCACCACGACCGTGCCGCACGACCACGTCATCAAGACCCAGACGCCGGGAGGCGGAGGTTGGGGCGACCCCAAGTCCCGCGACTCCGAGGCCGTAGCTCACGATGTGCTCGAAGAGTTCGTCTCGGCGGAACGCGCAGAATCGGTTTACGGGGTTAAAGTAGACGGATAACGTCCCCGACGGCCTAGGGCTTGGCCATCATGTAGCCGACGCGGGGCTGCGTGATGATGTACTTCGGGTTGCTCCCATCCTCGCCCAGCTTGCGCCGGACCTTCTTCACCATGGTTCGCACCAGTTGCGCGTCGCCGGAATACTCCGGCCCCCACACACGCTGCAGTATCTGGTCGTGCGTCAGCACGCGCCCGGAGTTAACGGAAAGCTCGAACAGCAGCTTGTATTCAGTCGCGGTCAGGTGCACCGGAGTGCCGGACACCGTTACACCGTGTTCCATGTAGTCAATGGTGAGGTTTCCCAGCCGATAGGGTTCGCGCACCTCGGTGTAGTCGAAAACCGCCCGTTTGCGGAGCGACGCCTCGATTCTCGCCACCAGCTCGTTCGGCGAGAAGGGCTTGGCGATGTAGTCGTCGGCTCCCATCCTCAGCGCCTGCACCACGTGCTCCTCCCCGCTGTGCCCCGACAGGAAGATGACAGGCACCGTGGACACCTGGCGGATGCGCTTCATCACGTCGAACCCGCTGACTCCCGGCAGTATCAAGTCCAGCAGGACGAGGTCGGGCTGCTCTATCTCCAGGAAGTGGGGCAGTTCGTCTGGATCGCCGGTGCCCATACAGATGTAGCCCGCCTCCGTAAGCGTATTCCGCACGTACCTCAGCAACTGCGGGTCGTCGTCGACCGCAAGAATCGTCGCCGATTCCTCCGGTCTCGCTCCTTGGACTCCGTAGTCTGAGCCGGCCGCGTCTGACACGGCCTGCTCGCTTACGGGAATCGTAAACGTGAATCTAGACCCGCGTCCCTCCCCTTCGCTCTCGGCCCAAATGCGGCCACCGTGCGCTTCCACGATTCCCTTGCAGATCGCGAGGCCCAGGCCGGCCCCAGCGATCCTTCGCTCCTCGTCTTCTCCTTCGCCTCGTGAGTACGGTCGGAAAAGGCGCTCCATCCGGTCGGCAGACAATCCCCTGCCCTCGTCGATGACGGAGAACTCCACGTGAGCGTCCTTCTCCAACGCGGTCACTCTGATCGTCGAGGATTCGGGTGAATACTTGGAGGCGTTGGACCAGAGGTTGTTCAGCACCTGGGCGATGCGCGGTCTGTCGGCCTCGACGCGCGGCAGGCCGGGCGCGAGGTCGACTTCGATCTCGTTTCGCGCTCCGCCGCGCAGGAAAATGTCCTTTGCCTCCGCAACCAGATATGCGACGTCCGTCGATTCCGGATCGACCGACAAAGCTCCCGCCTCGATCTGCGTGAGGTCGAGAAGATCCCTGATGAGGTCGCGGAGGAGATCGGCCTGCTGGTCGATGATTCGGAAGAACTGCCGCGTCTCAGCAGGATCGAAGACGGAGGGATTGCTGAGCACGGTGGCCGTCGACCCCTTGATCGTCGTCAACGGCGTCCGCAACTCGTGGCTCACCATGCCGAGGAACTCGCTGCGCATGGCAAGGCGAGCGCGAAGCTCCTCGATCTCCCGCCGGAGGCTTTCGACTTCCTTCGACGACTCGCTCTGCTTGGACATATGCGTGGTCCCGGGTCGCGAGGATGGGGATGGCGGGATTATAGCACGGGCTATGGCTGCTTCCTTTAGGGAGCCGAATCTCCCTAAAGGTCACGGAACGGTCATGCAACTGCGCTTGACGGTCACGCTGTGGTCATACGTATCACCTACGATGTGGAGGCAAGACCAAGAAACACGGGGAAAGGAGGAACACCATGAAGCGAAGAAGCGCCATACTGTTCGGAGCGATAGTCTTCCTAGTCATCGTGGTCGGGTGTTCTGCGGGTGTCAAGGACGCACGCCAGTCTGAACCTCCCTCCTGCAACGCCGAATGCAAAGCGGAAATACAGGCGAATCTGGAGTATCTGACAGAGAACTTCCCCACACGCGAGCAGACGATTCGGGTGCGCGAGTGCGTAACGGCCAGAACGGGGTATGAGTATGAGGACGAGTTGCCCGCCGACTATGGGCCTGAACTCCTGACCAAGCCGGGTGGAACATCAGAATCTCCCACTCCTGAGCCAGCTTTGCCATCTAGGCTGGTGGAGAGGGTGCTCGTCGCAGTCGGGCAGCGAACGCCAATCGAGGCGAGGAAATCCCGAGCCTTTGAAGAGTGTGTTTGGGAACTCGGACTTGAAGACAGATACTACCCGCCTTGGGACCAAAAGCACTTCCGCCCTCGCAGCAGTTGAGCGGGTTCCATATATGAAGAAAGGGGTGGGATGAGATGACTACCGCAACGACATTAGAACCCGTCCTCACCGCGCAGGGACTGATGCAGAGCTTTGGCACGCGGACAGTCCTTGACGGCGCCGACCTTGAGCTTCGGCACGGGGAAGTGCTCGCCGTCGTGGGAGTGAGCGGCTCCGGCAAGTCGACGCTGCTCTACGCCCTCGCCGGCCTCCGACAGCCGGATGGTGGGACGGTGACTTGGAATGGCGATGCCAACATTTGGGACCTCGGCGAACCGGACATCACCCTCACCCGCCGGGCGACGTGCGGGTTCGTATTCCAGTTCCCCGCCTTCCTCGACGACATGACCATTGCGGCGAACGTCGCCGTTCCCCTCGTCGTATCGGGGACCAAGCCGCGCGACGCGCGGAAGCGGGCGCGTGAACTGCTCGACAAGTTCGGCCTCGGACCGCTGGCGGACGACTACCCGGGGACGCTGTCGGGTGGCGAACTCCAGCGCGCGTCGATTGCCCGAGCGCTAGTGATGGAGCCCGCCATCGTCTTCTGCGACGAACCGACCGGTGCGCTGGATGAGCAGAACTCCGAGCTTGTGGTAGGCGAGCTGCGAAGGGTCGCCGCCGAGTTCGGCGTCGGCGTTCTGATCGTCACTCATGATCCTTCCGTGTGGGCAATGTGCGACCGCGTGCTGCGGCTGGACGGAGGAAAGCTGATCGAGGAGCGTGCGTCATGAAGCTGTTCTTTCGATTCATCTGGCCCAGATCGTGGCGCTCGTTCTCGGTCTGGATTCCACTTATAGCGGTCGGTCTCATCACCTGCGTCGGCCTCTCCCTAGCGATGGGGTTCCGCTCCGGCCTGCTGGCTCAACACGAGACTGCCACGATGCGGGACGGAGGCAGCGGCTTTGCGCCTGAGACCCGCGTTGCAGGCGAGCCGCCCTTGCGCTCATCGACGACGGTCGCCACCGGGTACGGGCCTCTGGAAGTCACGGTGTTCTGGGGCGAGGAGGGACAGCGCCTCGATCTCCCCGGCATCCCGCAGGTCGAGGCGAGCGGCACAGTTCTCGCCTCCCCCGCCGTCCTCGCCCAACTTGAGGACGACTGGACGGGCGAGATAGGCGGCTGGCTGGGCGAGCGTCCCGCCCGAGAGCTTTCCAAAGTGGCGATCGCACACCCGCGAGAGTTAGTGATCGTCGAGTTCACTGATACGGTTCCTCAGGAAGTCGCGAAGAATTCGCACTTCGAGCCAGTTCGCGTTAAACAAAGTTACGCGCCCGATACCAGCTTCGTAATCATAGGGCTGCTGATCCTTGTGCTCCCCTCGATTGCGCTGGCGAGAGCCGGGGCTGCGATACACCTCAACGCCAGGTCGCGGCGGTACGGCCTGCTGAGGATCATGGGCGCACCGCCGCGCCAAAATGCCCGGGGCATTGAGGCAGACCAGGCCGGTACCAAGCTAGCGGGCGCCCTGCTCGGATAGG
>VXLM01000020.1:0-53727 GCA_009841605.1 Dehalococcoidia bacterium | reverse complement strand
GGTGGGGGGGGGGGTGTAACACCCCGCTCCCGGTGGCGGGGTGGTTCGGCGGGGCTTATATCCTGGGCCCCCCCCCCGCCACAACTGGCCGTGGTCATTGCGGCAGACATGGCCGTTCCCATGCTAGCGGGCGCACTGCTCGGATCGGTCGTCTACGCCGCTTTCATGTCGTCTCTGAGGACGTTCACGCTTGCGGGGAACTCGTACTGGGCGAGCGATCTCGTCCTCCCCGTCGGGCTGGCAATCGTCCTGTCTCTGGTCGTCGTCTTGGTCGGCCTCGTGAGCGCCGTCCGCATGGTCTTCCGCGCCGGACGCGATCCCGTCGGAACGTTGCGAAGGGAGCGCAAGCCCCCCTCGTACCTCGCGTACCTCTCCGCGGTTGGCATAGTGGCCGGCCCCGCCGCCATGTTCGTCGCCCCCGAGGCGGACTTAACCCTCGCGCCGTGGCTGCTTACCGCTGGAATGCTCCTGAGCGTCGTCGGTCTCGAGGGGCTGTCCCGCGTCGCGGTGGCCTCTGCAGGGAGGCTGCTCGCCGACTGGACACGGGCGCAGGTGGCGGGATCGCGGATGTATCGCGGAGGAGCTGAAGCCGTGCTGGGCGTGTCGGCCACGGCGGTGGCCGTCCTGCTCATCGTGTTTTCCGTGTACGCGAACATCGACAACCGCGCCTCTCCGACCGGAGAATTCGACGTGCTGGCCCGCCTTCCAACCCTCACGTCGTCCGAACCGATCGTGCGCGCCATGGAAGATATCGACGGTGTGACACGGGTGGTCTCGATAGAACGACCCTTCCTTGAGGTCGAAGGATACGAGACTGTGGCGTTCACAATGACTTGCGACGACGTGCGCGGTTCGGTGGAACTCGATGCCCCGTGTATGGTCGGGAACGTCTACTTGGCGGCCAACTTGGCGCGCCGGACGGATGTGGAGAGCGTAACACTGAGTTACGGCAATGAATTCTTCCCAGGCAGTGATGAAGATGAAAAGGACCAGTCCATTCCTGGCACCTACCCGGTTGGGGGACAGGTCAAGGCACCATGGTTTGATAGGGACTTGGATGAAGTGGTGCTCATTGTCGACGAGCAGCCCGTCACAAACTACACGATCCTGCTTATCACCACCGACGGCGAACCTGGCTCCCTGCGCCGAGTTATTGAGGGCTTGCGGGACCGGCCGGAGGAGTCGTATCCGACCACCCGGGCCGCCCTAACCTCAGGGGTCACCGACGACCAACTCGTCTTCTTCCCCTACCTGTTCGTGATGGCCGTGACGGCAGCAGGGATGGCCGCGGTCGCGCTACTGTACGCCGTCATGCTGCTCTTCCGCCAGCGACAGGCGGAGTTCCGGGCGCTCCGCTCATTCGGCGCGACCCGGATGCTGCTGGCCGTCGACCTCGCGCTGCTGTTCGCGGTCCCGCTGGTACTCGCCTTCGGGCTGGCCGTCGCATCGGGCATCATCCTCGCGGCCAGCTACAACGCGGCGTTCGGCGTCCCCGCCCCTCCTGGGAATCCGCAGGCCATAGCTGTCCTGGCCCTCGTACTGGCGATCGGCATAGTCGCAACCGCCCTCGTAGCGGGTAGAGCCACTCGGATACCACCGCTCGTGTCTGACCCCGACGCCGCGACTTCGTAACGCCTACACGTTCCGGTTATCACTCATCCCCGGTCCGCTTGAGGGCCGGGGACTTGTCATGTCCGTTCATCCTGCAATTTACACGTCCGTCCCTACGTTGTACCCTTGCGGTCAACTTTCTGCCATCTAAGCCCAATTCCCACAGCACAAACTACGTCAGAGGCAATTCCCATGACGACCAACACGCTCATCATCGACGGGGACTATCCGATGGCGAACGGCGCTATAGACTCGCAGCGTGATCTGACGCTGCCCATCGAACAGGCCCGCGATCCGGGTGCCTTGAATAGCTGGTTCAACTGGCAGGACGATGGCATCATGGCGACGCTGCCAGAGATGCGGAAGGGAGGCATCGCCGCTGCGTTGGTCAAGGTGGCCGTGTGCGTCAAGAAACCCGGTCATCCGCACGGCGAGTACCGCAGCAAGGAGAACGCCCACGCCGCCGGGCGGGGTCAGCTTGCCTACTACAAGCTGCTGGAGGCACAGAACGAGACGACCATCCTTGATACGTCGGAGAGATTCGCCACACACATGGACAAGTGGGAACAGGCCACCGACTACGACGACCTCCCCGTGGGCATGATCCTCGGCATGGAGGGCGCGGACGCCATCACATGGCCGGAGCAGGTGCACGACTGGTACGACGACGGCCTGCGCGTGATCAGCCTCTCCCACTACGGCGTGAGCTACTACTCGCATGGCACGGGAACGGGCACGACGGGAGGCCTCACCCCCTTGGCGAAGCCCCTTCTGCAGGCCATGAACGACCTCGACATGATCCTCGACGTGACGCACACCTCAGACCAGTCCGTTAGAGAGGAGTTCGAGCTCTTCGACGGACCCGTGGTGGCGAGCCACCAGAACTGCCGCGGCATCGTACCCGGCGAGCGCCAGCAGCCCGACGACATCCTGCTCGAAGTCATCCGTCGAGGCGGCGTTATCGGCTCTTCGATGGACACGTGGATGCTCAACAAGTTCTACTCCATCGACTGGAAGACCATAGGATTCAAGCGACACGAGATATTCCCCAGTCCCCTGATCACGCTGGAGGACTTCGTCGATCACATGGACTACGTGTGCCAGCTTGCGGGCAACTCGCTCCACGCGGCCATCGGCGGCGACACGGACGGACAGGGAGGCTCCGACGGCGCGCCCCACGACGTGGACACCGTCGCCGACTACCAGAAGATTGCCGACATCCTCGACCAGCGCGGCTACACCCAAGAGGACATTGAGAACATCATGTACAAGAACTGGCAGCGATTCTTCGAGAAGTGGCTGCCGTAGCCATGCCGTCTGAAAAACCCAACATCCTCTTCATCCTCACCGATCAGCAGCGACGCGACTCCCTCGCGGCCTACGGCAACGACTGGATCGAAGCGCCGAACATCGACGGCCTTGCCCGGCGAAGCATCGTCTTCGACAACGCCTACGTTACTCAGCCTGTGTGCACCCCGTCACGGGCCTCCATCATGACGGGCATGTACCCACAGACGACCGGGCTCATCGGCAACGGCATCCACCTGCGGGACGACACGCCCACCATCGCCGAGATGGTCTCCGACGATTACCTCTGCGCACACTACGGGAAGTGGCACCTCGGCAACGACCTGATTCCCCAGCACGGTTTCGAGGAGTGGCGCAGCATCGAAGACTGGCACCTCGATGCCGGCACGTCGACCAGGAAGGAGCACCGCTTCCTCGAGTCCGACTACAACGCATGGCTCCGTACACACGGCGTCGAACCGCCTTCAGACGAATCGTACGAGACATGGTTCCCCACTGCGGATCTATCGGCGGAACTGACGCAGGCGGGCTACCTTGGTGAAGAGGCATCGCGCTTCATCCGCGAGCACGCCGAGTCTCCTCATGGAGATCGACCCTTCATGCTGTTCACCTCGTTCTTCGAGCCACATCCGCCCTACACTGGGCCTCTGAACGGCCTCTACGACCCCGCGTCGTTGCCCGTCGGACCCGCGTTCATGCAGCACCCCGATAGCGGTTCGCTCGTGAACCGTCTCCGCGCGAATCACTACCTATCGGGCGGCCTCAATCCCCTTGCGGTCAAGGGCGGAGACATCCACGACACCACGACTGAAGAGGGATGGCGCAAGCTCCGCGCCCAGTATTTCGCCAACGTGACGCTTGTCGACCGCAACGTCGGACGAATTCTCAGCGCCCTCGAAGAGTCCGGGCAGGCAGGCAACACTATCATCGTCTTCACGAGCGAGCACGGCGAGATGGCGGGAGATCACGGGATGCTCGAAAAGCGCTCCATGTACGAAGAGGCGACCCGCGTGCCCTTCTTCATTCACGTTCCATGGCTGACCGAAGGAACGCGGAGGATCGAGGGCAGCGTGAGCCTCGTCGACCTGGTACCCACCCTGCTCGACCTCACGGGCGACCCAGTACCCGGTCACATTGATGGTTCCAGCCTCGCGCCCGTGCTTCAGGGCAGAGAGACTCTCGACGACAACGACGTGTTCATCCAGTGGAACGGCTACGGCGACCGGAATCTCGGCAATCCGGCCATTAACCGCATGGTCTCGGCACCCTGGCGTTCGGTGGTCACGGGCGACCGATGGAAGCTCAACCTCAGTCACGCCGATCAGTCCGAGCTATATGATCTCAACACCGACCCGCACGAGATGCGAAATCTCTACTACGACCCCGCTCACCGTGACCGCATCCGCGACATGACGGCCCGCATCAGGATATGGATGCATGACGTGGGCGACACCACACCGCTGCCGGCGGTGTAGCCGGACACTTAACTCGATACTAGTGTCCTGTTTCTGAAGTTCGTTGTATAAAGCGGATAGATGTGTTCCGAGGAGTTACCCTCACCCTAGCCCTCTCCCACGACGGGAGAGGGGATTTTCACGCTCTGATTTCTCTGACACAGGACACTAGAACCACTGCGCCTTATCGACGACGTTCCGCAGTGGTCGCCCTTCGCTGAAACGCACACAGTTGTCGACAAACACCTCCGTGCGGCGGTCGTCGATGTAAGGGCCGTCCGCAGCGACATGGGGTGTCAGAATGGCGTTCGGCAGTCCCCACAGAGGATGCTCCGACGGCAGCGGCTCGACCTCGTATACATCCAGCGCAGCCCCGGCGATCTCTCCCGCTTCGAGCATGACGGCCAGATCGGTCAGGTTCGTCGTCGCGCCGCGCCCGATATTGATAAAGAAAGCAGTGCGCTTCATGGTCGACAGCGTCTCGCGATTGAACAGCCCTTGGGTGCTCGGCGTCTCAGGCACGGTGACGATGAGGAAGTCCGCGCGGGGGATTACTTCATCCAACCTATCCGGCGTATGCAGTTCTCCAACACCCGACGGAGGCTCGGTCACCCTCGCGTCGACTCCTACGGCGGTCATGCCGAACGCCGCGCAGACTCGCGCCGTCTCGGCCCCGATGCCGCCTACGCCGACGATGACCGCCGTTGACTCCGGCAGATGGACCGTATCGTATCCCTTTGTCCATTTACCGTCGCGCTGCCGGTCGCGGTAGACGTGTAGGCCGCGCGCAAAGGCGAGGACGTACGACATGATATGCGCGCTTATGTGGTCGTTGAAAATCCCACGCATGTTGGTCACGACGACGTCGCTTTCTACGAGTCCATCGTGGTAGTAGCCGGCCTTCGGTCCGGCCTGCGGCGACTGTATCCACTGAAGCTTTTGCGCCCGCTCGAACAGCTCAGGAACGATGTCTCCGAAGGCGGCGTCCGCGTCCACGATGGCTTCCTTTGCCTGCTCCAACGTCGTGCAATAGCGTACCTCGACGCCCGGGACGAGTTCACGAATCTTGTCGGGCCAGGTCTTTGCCGCAGGCGTTCGCGCCCCCGGGTCTTGAGGTTCGAGGATGACGAGCTTGAATGACATATTGCGCCTCCCGCACGATGATACTGCATCGTTAGGATGCGAGTCACGAGCAGCTACGAGATTCCGTTCGCTATTCCAGCGACCAGATGCGCCGATTCACGGTCGTGTAGACAAGGAGGCATATTCCGAATGCCACGGCGGTAGCCACCACCGCTGCCTGCGCGCCGAAACGCTCGGCCACGCCTCCTACCATCAGGGTCCCGAACGGGAATACGGCGAACGTCGCGCCCAGCAGGGCTGTCACACGCCCGCGCACCCTGTCCGGCATGATTGCCTGAACGGCAGTGCTTGCGAGCACGTACACCATCATCATCAGTCCGCTGTACGTCAGGACGACCACCAGGGCGGCCGGGAGGAACGTCATCTGCGAAAACAGGAGCACGCCCGCAATCGTCCCCCAACATGCGAATACCATTGCCCGCGCTTTGTACCGCATCTCCCCAAGGCTGGCGAGAATCAGCGTTCCGAGCGTCATACCTAATCCCAGTGAACCGATGATGAACCCGAGCGTTTCAGGCCCGCCTTGGAAGACCTCATCGACATACACCGGCATGAGCCCCATATTGACCGGCGCGATGAACAGCATCAACATGGCGGGAAGGATGTAGATGGCGAGAATCCGTTTCTCTTGCACCAGATACCTTATTCCCTCGACAAGGTCACTCGCAGGTGATCCGCTAACCGACTGCTGCGAGGCTTTGCCCTTAAGTTGGATTCGGAGCGTGACCACCAGCGCAAATATGTACAGCACCAGTGCGACCGTCATAGTCGGCCCGAAATCGACGAGACGGATGGCCACTCCGGTCACTACCGGCACGATGAACCGCGTAAAACTCGCTGTCAGCAGGAAGAGAGAGAAGGCGTTCGTCATGAGCCGGCTGGGTACGATGTTCGGTATCAGCGACGACTCGATGACCATGCGCACCGTCCGAACGCCGCCGTTCACGAAGATATAGGCAAAAATGTGCCACGCGACCACCGCCTCTGCGAATATGACTGCGGTAAGCGCTGCAGTCAGCACGATATGCGCGGCGATGCAAGCTCTCAGTAAAGCTTTGCGGTCCCATCGGTCGATATACACTCCGCCCAGCGGACCGACAACGACGGAGGGCAGAGCCCCCATCCCCACCGAAAGTGTGGTGAGCAGAGCCGACTGGGTGACCTGATAGGTCAACCAGCCCAGTACGACGCCCTCCACCCACAAGCTGCTGTTGTTGCACCAGCCGGTTATCCATAGAAGGCGAAAGTCGCGCACTCGCAGCGAACGGAGAGTCGGAATTCTGCCGAACGAGCGAAGAAACCCCTTCGAGGCTGCTGCCTTCCGCTGTCGAGGGTCGGAAGCGGATTGCACGGTGTTTAGTCCGTTAGGCGGGTTGAGGTTCCAGCTTATCAGGCGTGTCCAAGGAGTTGTCGTCCGCCGCCTCTTCGTCGGCTTCCAAGCTGTCGCCCGCGCGGTAGCTCCAGAGTCCCCTGAACATGAAAGGTATCGCGATTATGACCATGAGGATAGTCGATCCGGAGATTAGCGCGGCCATGGGAGCACCGAAAAACTGGGCAAGCCCGCCCACGAAGAACGTACCCAGCGGGAAGAAGGCGACCGTCATCACCGACAAGGCCGACACCCTGCCCCGCAGCGCGTCCGGCACGACGGATTGTATGAGTGCACCTGCGACTGTCCACGTCATGACCATCGTCGCCCCATACAGCATTATGATCGGGAAGGCGAGGAGCAGTGTACCGCTGTGAGAGAAGGCGATTACTCCGAGAGCCGTTATAGCCCCCGTAATCAGGACGATCCGCGTCCTTCGCCTCAAATCGCCGACTGTCGCAATCGCTATCGTGCCGATAGTCATTCCACCGCCGAGGGCCGCAACGAGCAGTCCGAGGATCTGCGGGCCGGCATCGAATACTTCCGAGGCGAAGACCGGCATCAGGCCCATGTTGATAGTGCTTACGAACGTCAGCATGGCCGTGGTCAAGACCATCATGGCGAGGACGATATGGGATCCCTTCACATAGCGCCCGGCTTCCTGCAGGTCGCTCAGGACGGTCTTTGGTCTAAGCTGATGTGACTCCCTCTCAGGCACTCGGACAAGCAGGGTAAGCTTGATTCCGGCCAACACGAACGCGCAAGCAAGCATAATGGAGACCCCGGGTCCGATGAATGCGATGAGGAACCCCGTGACCGCCGGTGCGATCAGGCGGGTAATGCTTCCCGCAAACGCCACAAGCGCGAACGCATTGACCAAGCGCTTCTTCGGGACGATGTTTGCCAACACTGCCTGCTCCGCAGGACGGAGGAAGGAACCCGACACGCCCATCAGAAAGCTGACGGCGAAAATGTGCCAGGGTTGGAGAACGCCAAAGATCACAATCAAGCCGAAGGCGGCGATGAACACCGCGTACGATGCCATCGCCGCGACCATCACCTTCTTCCTATCGAGGCTGTCGATTAGCACACCCGCAATCGGTGCAATCACGACCGGTGGGACGGCCCCCATGCCGATGGCGAGCCCGGTGAGGAGCGGAGACGAAGTGAGTTCGTAGGTAAGCCAGCCGGTCACGATGTTGATGATCCAGCCCGTGATCGACATGCAGAATATGGCCACCCACAGGACGCCGAAATCTCTGTGCTGGAACGATTCGAGCGTGCGCAGTCTCGTCAACTCGGACAAGAACCGGACGCGGGAAACGGAGGGGGGCTTTGGACTATCGGAACGGGTGACAGGGTTGCAGTGTGGAGGAACGTCCCCGTCCGGGGACGTACGCCTGATATCTTGCATGGCCGTTCTTTAACCCTCGGTTGTGAGGTGTCGTCTGCGCCGCTTTGCCCTGTGTCGTTTGGGGCGGACACTCGCCAGCAAGTAATTCACGCGACTTGGTAAAAGTTTAGTGCGAAAGAATTCATGAATCAACTATATTTTCCCTCTCTTCGATTGCAATTTTTAGCAATCCCGGAACATACTGCTCTGGACACCTTCGGAGGTAGAACTCATGAAGCTCAAAGGCTATGAAATCATCACCCGCTCACTGAAACGCGCGGGCGCTACAACCGTCTTTACCATCGCGGGCGACCACACCCTGCCTCTCATGGACCACATGGCCGATGAGGGCTTCATTTTCATCGACGTGAGGCACGAGCAGGCGGCAGTAGACATGGCGAACGCCTACGGTCGGATAACAGGCAGGCCCGGCGTCACCATGTTCACGACGCCCGGCCACGCCAACGCCATTCCGGGCTTCACCTTCGCCTACCACATGGAAACTCCGGTAGTGAATATCACGGGTAGCGCCACCCAGGACCGTCTTGGTCTTGGCGCGTCCCAGGAAATAGATCAAGTCGGCATGGCAAAGCCGGTGACAAAGGGCTCGTGGCTGCTGGGAGACCCGCTCCGTGCGCCGGAGTACATCTCCAGGGCGTTCCGCACCGCTCTCAACGGCCGTCGCGGCCCCGTGCACCTCACCATCCCGCTCGACGTCCAGGAGGCCACCGTATCAGCGGATCAGGTCACCGACCGGACGATGGAATATCCCCCCTCACGCGGCCGCGCTCATGCGGCTCTTGCCGACATTCGAGCCGCCGTTGACCTGCTCCAAGCTGCCGAGAGACCGCTTATCATCGCCGCGAACGGCGCATACACCGTGCAGCGCGAGGACACCGAGCGACTGATCGAGACCACCGGCATCCCTGTCTTCACCGAGCAGTCGGCCCGTGGGGTCATCCCTGACGACCATCCCCTGTGCGCGGGGTACTCCGACGGTAGGGTGAACGACGCCGCCCAGTCGATCCACGAGGCCGATGTGCTCCTCCTGCTGGGCAAGAAGCTCGACTACACCATCTCCTTCGGCGGGCCCCCGACCATCGGAGCGGAAACCAAGATCATCCAGGTTGAGCCGGCATGGGAGCAGGTCGCAACGGCCCGCGACGTGGAGCTTGGAATCATTGCTGACCCCGGAGCCGTCGTGCGACAGCTGGCAGACGAGGCGGCGACGCGCTCGTGGCCCGCTCACCCGATGATTAGCTCACTCAAGAGCGCTACTGCCGACCAGGTGGCTACTCTCGGCAAACGAACTTCCAAAAGCGACCAGCTTCACGCGATGGACTTACATTCAACCGTGAAGCAGCTCATCGACGACGACACATGCCTGATCTTCGAGGGGGCCGACTTCGGCTTCTACGGCGCGTCGTACCACCCGGCCCACAAGCAGCACCGCTGGATCACCAACGGCACGCTCGGAATGCTGGGATGGGGCGTCTCCTACGGGATCGGCGCACAGGTCGCCCTACCCGACTCCCGCGTCGTAGTCTTCACCGGCGACGGCGGGTTCGGCTTCAACGGCTTCGAGGTCGATACGGCCCTTCGACACAACCTGCCCGTCGTCTTCATCGTCGGCAACGACCGAGTCTGGGGCATCGACTACCATCAGCAGGACCAGCTCTTCGGCAAAGTTGTCGCCACCACGATGCTACCCACCCGCTTCGACATCATCGCCGAGGGAATAGGAGCGCATGGCGAGCTCGTCGAAACCCGCGAGCAACTCCTGCCCGCCCTCAAACGCGCGTTCTCGGCAGGCAAGCCAGCCGTGGTAAACGTCATGATCGAGCCGTCTCCCAGTCCGCTCACCGAGTGGATCATCGAGACCAAGTCGAAGCAGGACGGGTAGCGGACCGTCGCGCGGCCCGAGGTCTGCCATGCCGAACGCGGTCAACTACCGCCCGTCATCCCGAACGCAGCACACCACGCAACCTGTCATTCCGAACATAGCGGAGCGAAGTGAGGAATCTAAAAACTAGCTTTCCTGACAAATCTCGTAGCGGACACAGCCAATTGACTCCAGCAGTGACCTTAGATTCCTCGCTGCGCTCGGAATGACAGATTGCAGTGGCAATTGTGTCTTTGTTTGCTAAAGCACAAGCCGTCCACACCAGCCCACGCCAGACTCCCTCAACCTCGCGCTCGATATTGTTGACGCACCGAAAATGCCCGCCATACAATAGTTAGCAGTGTCTATTCGAGACTGCTAAATCGACGCCGAGACACGAAAATCAATACATAAGGAGGGTACGTACGTTGGCAGACGTCACGTTCAAACCTTTGGGCAATCGGATCGTAGTGGAGCCGTCGGAAGAGGATGCGCAGATGACCGCCGGAGGCATCTACATTCCCGACACGGCGAAGGAAAAGCCGCAGGAGGGCACGGTGGTTGCGGTCGGACCGGGCAAACTCACCGACGACGGCAACCGGGTCCCCATGGAGCTCGCGGTCGGAGACACCGTGGTCTACTCCAAGTACGGCGGGACCGAGTTCCGCGAGGGCGACATCGAATATCTCGTCCTCAGAGAAGACGACGTTCTCCTGAAGAAGTAGACCTCGTCGCAAAGGCAACCGTTCGATACTGAAATCCCAACACAGACAACATTCCACAGGAGGGAATAGACGAATTGGCAAAGCAACTGAAATTCGGTGAGGACGCCCGCGCGGCGATGAAGCGTGGTATCGATACCATGGCGGACACCGTTGGCGTCACTCTCGGCCCGCGAGGTCGCAACGTAATCCTCGACAAGAAGTTCGGACCGCCGCAGGTTTCCAGCGACGGCGTCTCCATCGCCAAAGAGATCGAGCTCGAGGACGCATATGAGAACATGGGCGCTCAGCTTCTCAAGGAAGCCGCCAGCAAGACCGCCGACGTGGCCGGCGACGGCACCACCACGGCGACCGTTCTCGCCCAGGCAATCATCAACGAAGGCTTCCGCAACATCGCCGCCGGGTCAGATCCCATGGCGATCAAGCGCGGCATCGAGAAGGGCGTAGTCGCCCTCCGAAACTCCGTCTCCGACATGGCGAACCCCGTCGAGGGCAAGGAACAGATCACCCAGGTCGCTTCCCTGTCCGCACATGACGACGAGATGGGCAGCCTCATTGCCGACGTGATGGAGAAGGTCGGCAAGGACGGCGTCATCACCGTCGAGGAGTCGAAGGGCATCAGCTACGAGCAGGAGTTCGTTGAGGGTATGCAGATCGACCGCGGCTACATTTCGCCCTACTTCGTAACGAACCAGGAGCGAATGGTCTCGGAGATCGACGATCCCTACATCCTCATCACCGACAAGAAGCTCTCCTCCATCCAGGAGCTGCTCCCCGCGCTTGAGAAGATCCTCCAGGTCGGCAAGAACCTCGTCCTTATCGGCGAGGACGTAGAGGGCGAGGCCCTCGCAACCCTCGTGGTCAACAAGCTCCGAGGCACGCTGAACATCCTCGCCGTCAAGGCGCCGGGGTTCGGCGACCGCCGCAAGGAGATGCTCCGCGACATGGCCATCCTCACCGGCGCCCAGGTCATCAGCGAAGAGGTCGGGCGGAAGCTCGACTCCGTCAACGTCGAGGACCTCGGCCGGGCCCGCCGCGTAGTGTCGTCCAAGGAAGACACCACGTTCGTGGACGGCGCAGGCTCCGAGGACGCAATCCAGGGCCGCATCCAACAGATCAAACAGCAGATCGAAGAGACCACCTCCGACTACGACCGTGAGAAGCTCCAGGAGCGCCTCGCCAAGCTGTCGGGCGGCGTCGCGATCATCAAGGTCGGCGCGGCTACCGAGGTGGAGCTCAAGGAGAAGAAGCTCCGCGTCGAGGACGCCCTGTCCGCCACGCGCGCCGCGGTTGAGGAAGGCATTGTTCCGGGCGGCGGTCTCACGCTCGTCCGCGCAAGCTCCTCCCTCGACTCTCTCGATCTCGAGGGAGACGAGGACACCGGCATCCGCATCCTTCGGAAGTCCCTCCAGCAGCCGCTCAAGCTCATCGCCGAGAACACCGGCGTGGCGGGCGACGTCGTGCTGGCAGAGAGCCTCAAGGGCGAAGCCGATTGGGGCTACGACGCCGAGGCCGGAGAGTACGGGAACCTGCTCGGTCGCGGTATCATGGACCCCGCAAAGGTCACGCGAGCGGCCATCGAGAACTCCGCCAGCGTCGCCGCGATGGTACTCACCACCGAGTCGCTGATCTCCGACATCCCCGAGGAGACCCCGCCGATGCCTGCCGCCCCGCCGATGGACTACTAGTCCTCACATCGACGACTAAAGGCTCATACACTGAGAAGCCCCGGGACGAATCCCGGGGCTTCTCTTTTTCCTCCAAGAATCACAGAGTCGTGTGATGCGGTCGGGACGACCAAGCCTCATCGTTATGGTGCGCAACGTTCCCCATACGGGAAAACCGAAACTGCAAAGGAGGGAATGTAGTAGTGAACAAGGAAGAGCACACCAAGCGAGAAGTGCGATACAAGCTGAGTCGTCATGCCAAGGAAAGATTGCAACAGAGGGGAATACCGTTGGTGTCTCTAGAAACGATGCTGTGCTACGGGAAGAAACGGCGGCGTGGATACGCATACGTGGTGTGCATGGACAAGCAGCGACGAAAGCTGGCCCGAGCCCGACTCGCGCCTGAAATATACCGGCGAGTCGCTGATAAGCTCGACTTCTATCTTATCTATGACAATGGCACAGGCACCGTCATTACCGTAGGCCATCGCTTGGATCGGCTGAAATGGTAGACAATTCACAAGGCTTTTAAGTGGGCTAGGCAATTCATTGAGGTGAACTTATAGAGTCGTCCTTCGAAATAAGTCCTCCAAAAATCACAGAGTCGTGTGATGCGGGCCCACAGGGGATACAATAAAGTCGAGGTGCGATGTTCGTTGAACGACAGCTTGACACTCTATTCAGTCTCAATTACGATGCGAACATATAGCAGAATCTTACGATGAGAGAGCTTCCATGCGCCACGTCATTACAACGTTATTCGTAATGATCGCCGTTACCGTCGTCGTGTGGCAAAACGGTGACTCTGTCTCCGCCGACGGTTCATCCGTGCTCGTCATCGAGATCGACGGCAACATCGAACCCCTGACAGCCGACCGTATCGCGCGAGGCATCGACGAGGCGCGCGGCAAAGGGGCGTCGCTGGTGGTCATCCAGCTCGACACGCCCGGCGGTCTGCTGGAGTCGACGCGTGAGATCGTCGAACATATCTTGGCGTCAGACACCCCTGTAGCCGTATTCGTCGGCCCTGCCGGCGCACGCGCCGCGTCCGCCGGAACGTTTATTACGACTGCGGCCAACTTCGCCGTCATGGCGCCAGGGACGACCATCGGAGCCGCATCGCCGGTCTCGTCGGACGACGGGGACATTCCGGAGACACTCCAAAAGAAGATCAGCGCCGATACGAGCGCCTTCATCCGAAGCATCGCACAGGCGCGCGACCGCAACGCCGAGGCGCTGGAGAATACTGTCCTAAAGTCGACTGCCTACTCGGCGGAAGAGGCCGTCGAACTCGGCGTCATCGACCTGATCGCGTCCGACATGGACTCCATGCTCGACCAGCTTAATGGCCGCACGGCAACGACGGGAAGCGGACAGGTGGTCACCCTTACGGCCGAGGGCGCGAGCGTGAGCCGGCTCGACCGCACCTTTATGGAACACATCCTGAACATCCTCGCCAGTCCTAACGTCGTTTTCGCACTTTTCTTCATCGGTGGCGTCGCCATCCTCATTGAAGTGCTCGTGCCGGGCCTCGCCGGCCCCGGAATCTTGGGAGTCATCGCCCTTGGTCTGGCATTCGTCGGGTTTTGGAACTTGCCGGGCAGCTGGCTTGGAGTTGCCCTCATCGCCGTTTCAATGGGGCTCTTCTATGGCGAGTCAGTAAAACCCGGGTTCGGCGTCTTCGGCGCCGGAGGATTGGTCTCTCTCATCGTCGGTGCCGTCCTGCTGTTCGGTAACTTCTTCAGCCCTTCCGACCTGCCTGAACCCAGCTTCATGGTGAGCCCCTTCATGATCGCCGCTATGACCGCCCTCATTACCGTGACGTGGTTCTTCTTCATCCGCTTTGCACGAACTGAGGGAGGCACGTCCAGTGGATTCCAATCTGAGGAGGCAATGCTGCTGGAGGGGCAGTGGGGCGTCGCCGTTTCGGAGCTGAGCCCGGCCGGCAAGGTCTGGGTGGCGAACCAGGAGTGGTCGGCCTCGACCGACCCCGGAATCCTCATCAAGAAAGGCGACGAGATTCGTGTCGTCGGGGTTTACAATGAGGTACTCAAGGTCGAGAAGCTCTATGAAGACATACCGGAAACAACCGAATAGTGATACATGTCCAAATAAATAAAAATAGGGGGAGAAAAAAATGGCAGGCTTTCATACAGTAGGACCGAACCATGCGCTGATCGTATCGGGAGGAAGCAGACAACCGAAGGTCAAGGTCGGCGGCAGGATGTTCGTATTGCCGTTCGTCCAAAAGGCGCAGATGCTCTCGCTGGAGGTAATGACCCTTCAGGTCAATACGGCGAGAGTCTACACGAAGGAGGGCGTCGCAGTCTCTGTCGACGGCGTCGCGCAGGTGAAGGTAGGACGCGGCGAGGAGGCCATCAGGACCGCCGCCGAGCAGTTCCTCGGCAAATCGGTCAGCCAGACCGCTGAGGTCGCATTGCAGACCCTGGAGGGCCAGCAGCGCGCCATTCTCGGCACTATGACGGTCGAAGAGATCTACCGGGATCGGGTGGCATTCGCCGAACAGGTACGAGACGTGGCCGCGACCGACATGACCAACATGGGACTGGAGATCGTCAGCTTCTCCATCCGCGACATTCAGGATGAGCAGGGGTACCTGGAAGCTCTTGGAGTCCGGAGAACCGCCGAAGTAAAACGTGACGCCGCAATCGGTGAAGCGGAAGCCGAGCGTGACTCGGGGATCAAGGAGGCCCAGGCCCAACAGCAGCGAGAAGCTGCAAGGTATAGCGCTGACACCGCAATCGCTCAGTCTCAACGGGACTTTGAGACTCAGAAGGCGGAGTACGACCAGCAGGTCAACGCCCGACGCGCCGAGGCCGAGCTGGCCTACTCGCTGCAGGAGGCCAAGACTCGCCAGCAGATCCGCGAAGAGGAACTGCAGGTCGAGGTCGTTGAGCGCCAGAAGCAGATCGAGATCCAGCAAGAGGAGATACTGCGTAGAGAGCGGGAACTGGATGCGACCATCCGCCGTCCCGCGGAGGCCGAACGCGACCAGTTGGAGCTGATTGCAGAGGGCAACAGGCGACGTGAGAGGGTCGAGGCCGAAGCCGAGCGGTACAAGCTCGAGACGGTGGCTGAAGGCGAACGCTCCCGTATCATAGCGGAGGCCGAGGCTGAGGCCGAGGCGATCAAGCTGCGTGGTGAGGCCGACGCGTCCGCCATCAAGGCGCGTGGTGAGGCTGAGGCTGAAGCCATCCGTGCACAGGGTCTAGCGGAAGCCCAGGCCATGGACAAGAAGGCAGAGGCCTGGAAAGAATACGGCCAGGCCGCCATGATCCAACAGCTCTTCGAGTCGCTCCCGCAGGTCGCCGACGCCGTTGCCCAACCGCTCGCCAAGACCGACAGCATCGTCGTCATCAGCAACGGCGGCCAGGACGGCGCAGGAGCCGGCGCCAGCAAGGTCACGCAGGACGTGTCATCCACAATCGCGCAGCTTCCCGCCCTCGTGCAGTCCCTCACCGGCGTCGATCTGATCAGCACCCTCAAGAACCTGCCCGGCATCGTCTCCGACATGCCGGAAGCCGAGGACGGTTCCAACAATGGTGGGGAATCTACTGACAACGGCGCCAACTAGGTAAGCCAACCAAGACGCGACATAGCGTCGCGCATGAACAGGGAACAGAGGGGCGCTTGATCGAGCGCCCCTCTTCGCTTAACTCCCTCTCAAGAGCAAGGGGTATTTCGCCCGCTGCGAAACGTATATAATTGCCGCCGCGCATGAATCCCATCGAAGCAGAAGCTAGGAGACTGGAATGACGGCCACATCGCTAGAGGTCATCGACGGCATCAGGGAGTTCGACTCCGCCACTATATTCAACGCCGTGGTCGAGAGCATGGGCGGCTCACAGGGCGGAACGGAGTTGGAGGGCCAGGGAGGAGTGCCCATCATCTACACCGACCCGACCCTGCACTGCTATCTCCCAAATCTTGGAAGCGCGGTCGGATACGCCGTCACCTGCGAGGTCACGGCCCTCGACCCCGACTCTGCAAAGATCGACTGGCACGACTACTACGACAAGTTGGACGAAACGCCGTCACCCGTCATCGGCGTCATCAAGGACATCGACTCCAGGGCCGGACGCGGCGCGGTGCTGGGAGACGGCATGGCCTCCACCCACAAGATGGTCGGGGCCACGGGCATCGTCGTAGACGGGTCGATACGCGACCTTGCCGGGATCGAGGGCGTGGGTCTGCCCGTCTGGGGCAAGGGACTCGTCCCCGGACATGGCGTCTTCAATCTCATTCGTGCCGACGTTCCCGTGGTAGTGGCCGGACTGCTCATCCACCCGAACGACCTTCTCATCTGCGACCGCGACGGCGTCACGCGCATTCCCGGAGACATGGATCCCGCGGTAGTCCTCGAAAAGGCGCGCGAGATTCGCGAACGCGAGCAGTCGTACATGAAGATCGCGAGACAGCCCGGCATGACCTGGGCAAAGCTCAAGCAAATCCAGCTGGAAATGCGAGGCGAGGGATAGTTCAATAACGCCTCCGCCGATTTATCCCCTTTCCCTTCAAAGGAGAGGGCTAGTGTGAATCCAACAATCCCCTCTCCCGTCGTGGGAGAGGGCTAGGGTGAGGGTGAGTCCCTCCACCCCAAAGACAACAACCGACAGGAGTGTGAACGTACATGCAGGGTGCAGACGCAATCGCCGAGATCCTCAGACGCGAGGGGACGGAGTTCCTCGCCGTATACCCGGCACAGGCCATGGTCGATGCAGCGGCTAAAGCGGGCATTCGCCCGATCATATGTCGCCAGGAGCGCGTCGGCATGGCAATCGCCGACGGGTTCAGCCGCATCACCAACGGCAAGCGCATAGGAGTGTTCTCCATGCAGCAGGGCCCCGGCAGCGAGAACGCCTTCCCCGGTGCGGCACAGGCCTTTTCCGACAACACTCCCATCCTTCTGCTCCCTGGAGGCGAGTACAAGGAAAAGGCTTTCGTCGCCCCGAACTTCAGTCCCTACGACAACTACGCCCACGTCACCAAGTGGCGTGCACAGATCAACATGGTCGAGCGCATCCCCGAGCTGATGCGCCGAGCCTTCTACCAGCTCAGGACCGGCAAGGGCGGCCCTGTGCTCTTGGAGACTCCCCGCGATATCTGGACCGAGGAACTTCCCGGCGAGCTGGACTACAAGCCCGTCTTCGGCAACAAGACCATGCCGCCGCCGGGCGGAATTCGGGAGATTGCTGAGGCGCTGCTCGAGGCCGAGCGCCCCGTGATCTACGCTGGACAGGGTTGCCTCTATGCCGAGGCATGGGACGAGCTACAGGAGATCGCCGAGCTTCTCCAGGCTCCCGTCACGACCACCATGCCGGGCAAGAGTGCATTCCCCGAAGACCATCCGCTCGCACTCGGCGCTTCCGCCGTATCGCACACGAAGGGCACGTGGCACTTCCTTGAGAAGGCCGATCTCGTCTTCGCCATCGGTACCAGTCTCACCAAGACGACCTACGGCAAGTCAATTCCGCCCGGCAAGACACTCATTCACTCGACGGCGGACGCCAGCGACGTCAACAAGGACTACCAGTGCGACTACTCGTTGCTCGGCGATGCGAAACTGACCCTGCGGGGCCTGATCGACGACATCAAGCGGCGCACGGACGGCGCGGGGCACAGGAACACCCGCGACATCGCTCCCGAGGTAGCGAAGATACGGCAGGAGTGGCTGGACGACTGGATGCCGCAGCTTACGTCCGACGAGGTGCCCATCAACCAGTACCGCATCATCCACGACCTGCAGGCCAACGTCGACGCCGCCAACACCATCATCACGCACGACGCCGGCAGTCCCCGCGACCAGCTGACGCCGATGTGGCAGTGCACCGCCCCGAGGACCTACATCGGATGGGGCAAGTCCACCCAGTTGGGCTTCGGTCTCGGCGCGATCATGGGGGCGAAGCTCGCTGAGCCGGACAAGCTTTGCATCAATATCATGGGCGACGCCGCCATCGGCATGGTCGGAATGGACATCGAGACCGCCGTTCGCAACAAGATCGGCATCCTCACCATCGTCTTCAACAACCAGATCATGGCCATCGAGCGCAGCCACCAGCCCTACTCGGCCGAGTCGCACGACAGCCTCGCGCACGGCGGCGACTACAAGGCGGTTGCCCAGGGCCTGGGCGCGTGGAGCGAAAAGGTCGAGAAGCCGGACGACTTCGTACCGGCGCTGAAGCGCGCCATCGCCGTGACCGAGACAGGCAAGCCCGCCCTGCTGGACTGCGTAGTAAAGGAGGGCTACGACTTCTCGAAGTACGAGTAGTCAGCCGAGCCGGTCGAGCGCCATCCAATAGGCCGCGATAGTCTTCGCGTCGACGATCCGGCCGTCCCGGATCATTTCGCGGATAGCGTCGAGGGAATGCCGCTCGACGACGATATCCTCGTCCTCGTCGGGCGCAAGGCTGCTCGGCGACAGATCTCCTGCGAGGTAGGCGTACATGTACTCGGTGCAGAATCCTGGTGCCGTCCAGAACCCTCCGAGACCGTCCAGGCGACCGGCCTTGTAGCCGATCTCCTCCTGCAGCTCCCTCTGCGCGGCCTCATCCGGGTCTTCACCGGGATCGATCCCGCCCGCCGGAGCCTCCAGCAGGTCTTTGCCTATCGGGTATCGGTACTGTCGAACGAGTAGCGCCCTGCCCGACTCATCTATGGGCAGCACGACCACAGCGTCGGCATGCTCGGCTACCTCGCGGGTAGTCCGCTTGCCGTTGGGAAGCTCGACCTCGTCGACATGGAGCTGGATTACCCGCCCGTCGAACACGTCACGTCGCCCAACCGTGCGCTCCGGCTGGATTTCTCCGCTCACGGCGTCACTGCTCGTCATGCGAGGTGCGATGACTAACGCCCAAGCGCTGCGTCAGGGTCGAGTAGAATGCCGACGGCGGGTCGGCCCGCAGGAAGCTTGCGATATGCGGACTCTTCCTGATGACGACCTTGTCGTCGGGGTGGAGCGTAGCGTTCGTGAGGTTGTCGACGCTGATTAACGCCTCGCGACTGCCCACAACGGCAAGCTCGACGGTGCAGTTGTCAGGCACAACGAGTCCTGTCTGTAGACTGATGTGCGCCGCAAGGGGCTGGATGAGAAGCACCTTGGACTCCGGCTGGAGCACCGGTCCGCCGGCAGAGAGGGCGTAGCCCGTGCTGCCCGTGGGAGTCGACACGATCACCCCGTCCGCGCGGTACGTCGCCAGCCTCACGCCGTCTATCGTGACCTCGACGTCCAGCAGGCGGGGAAGAGTGCCCCGCACGATGGCCTCGTTCAGTGCGTGGTCCACGATTCTGGTCTCCCCGTTCGACTGGGCCGTGACCTCCGCCTGAAGCATGAGCCGTTCTTCTGTGCGAACGTCGCCCGCTAGGTACTGCGGCAGCCGTTCGGCGGCGTTCTCAACCGTCAGCTCTGCCATGAAGCCCACGCGGCCCATGTTGATGCCAACGATGGGTACGGAGTACGGGGAGACGAGCCGATTCACGCGGAGGATCGTGCCGTCCCCGCCAGCAGTTACGATGAACGCCGTCGCCTGCAGGGTCTCCGGAGGGATATCCTCGTCGTCCACGTGGGCGACCCAGCTGCGGTCGTGCAAGTCGAGCGTGTCGATGAGCGACCGGATCATTTCGGGAGCGCCCGAAACCTTGCGGGACTGCATGAAGCCGATGAGTTGCCGCTGCTCATCCATGAGAAGGCCACCTTGACACTAGGAAAACAACGCTTGCGCCGCCGCCTTGGCGACATCCAGCAGCACAATCGGGTACACACCGAACACGAGCACTCCGACGGTGGTGATGCCGACGGCCAGCCGAATGGGGAACCTCGACAAGATCGGTTCGTCAGACTGAGGGGACGACAGGTACATGACCTTTATGACGCCGAAATAGTAGTACGCCGAGATCACGCTGTTGATGACGCCTACCACCACAAGCCATTCAAGACCGGCGTTGACCGCCGCTCCGAACACGTACACCTTTGCGATGAATCCCACCGTCGGCGGTATGCCCGTGAGCGACAGGAGCGCGAAGGCAAGGGCCGCGGCCAAGTACGGCGCACGCTTTGCCATCCCGGCGTAGTCCGCGATAGCGTCGCTGTTTATGCGGTCTGAGATCGCGATGACGACCGAGAATGCCGCCATGTTCATGACAGCGTAGCCGGCAAGGTAGAACAGGACGCCCGACGGACCGAAGTCCACCTCATCTCCGCCGGTTCTCGAGGCAACCGCCGCAAGTCCGACCAGGAGGTAGCCGCCGTGCGCTATCGTGCTGTATGCCAGCATTCGCTTGATGTTGGACTGCGCGATAGCGACGAGGTTTCCTACCGTCATCGAGAGCGCGGCCAGCGCGGCGAACACCGCGCTCCACTCTATGCTCAGCGTCTCGACCGGGAACGCAACGTAGAACACCCTCAGGATGATGGCGAATCCCGCCGCCTTGCTCGCCACCGAGAGGAACGCCGTCACCGGCGTGGGGGAGCCCTCATAGACGTCCGGCGCCCACATCTGGAACGGCACCGCCGTTATCTTGAAGCCGAATCCGGCGATTATCAAGGCGATTCCCAGTAGCAGCGCATAGCTCCCGAATGGCTGATCCGAGTTGGCGCTCAGGTCGCCTATTCGCGCCGCTATCTCGTCGAGGTACGTCGTACCCGTAAAGCCGAACACATACACCATGCCGTACAGCAATATCGCCGAGCTGATTCCGCCAAGCACAAGGAACTTCATCGCCCCTTCCGACGACCGTCCATCCCGGAGAAACGCGGCAAGGGCCACGAGTGGGAGCGAAGAGAGCTCAAGCGAGATGTACAGCGTGATGAGCTCCACCGTCGCGGCCATGAGCATCATGCCCGTGGCCGAGTAGAGCGCCAGCGCGAAGAACTCCGTGCGGAAACGCTCGAACCTCTGCACGTAGTCGATTGATATGAGTCCGACGACGGCAGCAGCGCCGATGAAGAGGAACTTGAAGAACAGAGCGAACTTGTCCACTACCAGCGTCCCGGCCAGAACGCCGGTATTCTCGGCCGCGGCGGCGTCTCCGACCGTGAACCATAGAGCGACAGTGAAGCCGAGCGGTACAATCAGCCCGGCGACTCCCAACCCCAGTATGAGGCTCTTTCGCGCCATGACGAGGTCGAGCAGGAGCAGGACCGTTGCCAGTCCCACCATGCTCAACTCTGGTGAAAGCAGGTATAGATCGTGCGTCGTCATGGCACCATCGCCAATTGGGCCGATTGTTGGATCGAACCGATGATGTCGGTTAGGCCTTCGGTAAAGTAGTCCGAGATAAACGACGGGTAGATGCCGACTGCGAGCACCGCAATGACCAGGGCTGCTATCGGCACCATCTCCATCTTCGTCGCGTCACGAACATCCGAGAAGCGCTCCAGCTGTGGCCCGAACATCGTTCTCTGGAGCATCCAGAGGATGTAGCCGGCGGTGATGACGACCCCGAAGGCAGCAACGCCGGTCCACCAACCCCATACGGGGAATGTGCCAAGGAAGATGAGAATCTCGGAGACAAACCCGCTCGTGCCCGGCAGCCCCAGCGAGGCCAGGCCCGCGATCAGGAATCCGACAGCGATGACGGGCATCCGCGTGGCGAGTCCGCCGAGGTCGGGAATATGGCGCGTGTGGGCCTTCTCGTAAGCAAGCCCCACCATCAGGAACATCAGTCCCGTGATCGTGCCGTGCGTGAACATCTGCATGGCCGCCCCGGTCAGGCCCACGGGCGAAACGACGCCCGCGACACCCACAACTGAAGATATACCAACGAGCACATATCCCATATGGCTGATGCTGCTGAACGCGACGAGACGTTTCATGTCCGTCTGCCTGAGCGTCACGATTGCCCCGTAGATCACGTTGATGACGCCCAGCACGATCAGGAACTTCGCCGCGTCCACCATGACGTCGGGGAACATGGCCGCGGAGACGCGGAGCATGCCGTAGCCGCCCATCTTGAGCAGCACGCCCGCGAGCATGATGCTCACAGCAGTGGGCGCGTCGGTATGCGCGTCGGGGAGCCATGTGTGCACGGGCCAGACAGGCAGCTTGACCGCGAACGCCACGAAGATCAGAGAGAAGACCAGCCACGCGGGGGCCAACAGTTTCGCGCCCTGCATCGCGCCGGGCAGCTCGATCATGTCGAAAGTGCCCGTTGAGAAGAAGACTATCAGGATGCCCACGAGCATGAAGGCGCTGCCGAGGAAGGTGAAGATCAGGAACTTCATCGCGGAGTACTCGCGCCGACCGCTTCCCCAGATGGAGATCAGGAAGAACATTGGCGCCATCTCCAACTCCCAGAGGAGGAAGAAGAGGATGAAGTCCAGCGCAGTGAACACGCCCATGACAGCCGTCTGCAGTATGAGTAGCCACACGAAATACTCGCGCACCCGCTCCTTGATGCCCCACGAAGCGAAGATCGCGACGAATCCGAGCAGTCCGGTCAGCAGAACGAGGGGTGCGCTGAGACCGTCGACTCCGAGAAAGTACTCGACCTTGAACGAATCGATGGGAATCCAGCCCGGCGCGCGGTCGACGAGTTGGACCCCCCCCTTAGCAAGGTCGTAGGACGTAAATACGAGAAAGCTGAGAAGAAGGTCGAGAACGATCGTCACACCCGCAACGAGACGCACGTGACGGTCGTTACGCACGAGCACGGCGATAAGCAGCGCTCCCACCAGTGGCAGGAACACCGTCAGCGTCAGCAATCCGTTGCCCTCGAAGTCCATGTGTGCCGCTATCGCTCCGTTACACCAAGCCTATTTGAACAGCAGGTACGCCCCGAGAATTGCCAGCACGCCGACCGATACGGCCATTCCGTAGCCCTGCACCTGTCCCGTCTGTGCCTGGGCAATTCCCCTTCCCACGTTCCGACCGAACTGGTCCACCAACCGGACGGCGCCATCGACAATTGACCGGTCGGCCCAGTCCAATGCCCGCGCGACGACCCGGTAGAAGAGACGCGCCGTGACGACCTCTTCGTACAACTCGTCGAAGTAGTACTTCCGTGAGAACAGCACATAGAGAGGCCGGAACATTGACCCTACTTGCTCCACAGATACCTGCTTGCCGAGGTACATCAGGTACGCCAGCAGAATTCCCGCGAAGGCCAGCACTGTCGATCCGGCCGCAATCAGGATGTTGAAGTCGGCTCCATCGGTATGGAGAAAGTCGTGGACGAGCCAGTGCTTCGGTATCGGGCCGAGGTCGACTATCGGGCTGACCAAGAGCCCGGCGATGACTGCCATCACGGCGAGAATGGCCATAGGCCCGATCATCGAGTGCGGAGACTCATGGGGATGGTCGGAGGGGCCGTGCGACTCCGCTTCGGGATCGGCATCCGCGCCGCCCTTGTACTCGCCCTCGAAGACCATGAACAGCGCCCGGAACATGTAGAAGGCGGTCATGAAGACCGCTATGACAGCCAACAAGAAGACGACCAGAGAGACGGCCCCGTCCTGCCCGATGGCAAACGTGAGAATTTCGTCCTTGCTCCAGAATCCGGCCAGTGGGAATACTCCCGCGAGGCTCAGGCTACCAATCAGGAACGTGATGTACGTCCAGCGCATGTGCCCGCGCAATCCCCCCATGTACCTCATGTCGAACGTTCCGCCCGTGGCATGGCTGACGCTGCCCGCCCCCATGAACAGCAGGCACTTGAAGAAGGCGTGCGTGAACAGATGGAAGATCGCAACGCCCGGCGCGCCGACTCCGAGCGCCAGCATCATGTATCCGAGCTGGCTGACCGTCGAGTAGGCAAGCACCCGCTTGATGTCGTTCATAACGAGGCCCATCGTGGCGGCGAGCACCGCGGTGATCCCGCCGATGATCGCTACGGTGTTCAACGCGATCTCGGAGGCCTCGAACACGGGGAAGAACCGCGCCACGAGGAACACTCCGGCGGCCACCATCGTAGCGGCGTGGATGAGCGAGCTGACGGGCGTCGGACCCTCCATCGCGTCGGGCAGCCACGTGTGCAGCGGGAATTGGCCGGACTTACCCACCGCACCGGCGAAGAGTCCGAGCGCGATCCACATAGCCACGCCCGGCGCGATGAGGCCCATGCTCATCGCCTCGTGGATGTCAGGGATATCGAGCGGGTCAAGACCGGCGGCAGTGAATGTCCCGCCGTTGAAGAACAGGTAGAAGATCGCGAGAAGGAACCCGAAGTCGCCAAGTCGCGTGACCAGGAACGCCTTCTTCGCCGCCGCCGCCGCGGAGGGCTTGTGGTACCAGAACCCGATAAGCAGGTACGACGACAGGCCGACAAGCTCCCAGAACACGAACAGCTGGATGACGTTGGACGCCACGACCAGCCCGACCATTGAGGCGGTGAAGAACGACATATAGGCGAAGTACCGTGCGTAGCCGGGATCACCCTTCATATAGCCCGTGGAGTAGACCTGTACGAGGAGGCTCACCCCGGTCACAACGACCAGCATGACCGCCGTAAGGGCGTCCATGAAGATGCCCATGCTGAGGTCGAATTCCCCGACCACCAGCCATTCGTGGCCTGTCCATCCGATCTGCCGTCCGCCGTTGTTTATGACCTCGATGAACAGCACGAGGGCAAGAGCGAACGCGATTGCGATGGCGCCAATAGTTATCTGGCCCGCAACGGTCGCGAAGCGGTTGAAGAACGGGCGGATGAATGCCACGATCAGAACGAACGACGCTAGGGGCAGTAGGAATACCAGCCAGGCCGCGATTTCAAGCCAGTCGTTCACTACAGCTTCCTCAATATCTCGTCGGCGACATGCTCCCGTCCACGCGGAACCATGACGCGATAAGGCACCCTCTCGCCCCAGGACCGGATGTCGCCTTCGGGAAGGATCTTCGTCGGAAGTCCCTCGCCTTCAAGGACGTTCTTCCACATCTCGGCGATCATGAGGTTAGGCGCTTTTCTATAATCGGTATACATGCTGCTAGTTCTTTAGCTGGGTTGCGTCGGTAACGAACACCGTTTCCCGGCTGCGGTAGAGAGCGATCACGATGGCCACGCCCAGCGCAATCTCCGCCGCGGCGACGGTGATGATGAAGATGCTGAATATCTGGCCTGTGAGCAGCGTCCTCGCGGCCTGGTCGGTGATGCTTGCGGAATCGCCGAGCAGGCTCGCGGGTACGACGTACCGCGAAAGGGCCACGGCGGTGATGTTCACGGCGTTGAACATGAGCTCGATGCTCATGAGCACCGCTATGGCGTTCCGCTTGGAAAGCGCGCCGTACAGCCCAATGGAGAATAGGATCGCGCCGAGAATGAGGAAGTTTTCGAGACTCATCGTTCCCTCACCAGCACGAGCGCCCCGATGATTGCAGCCAGCAATAGCACAGACACCGCCTCGAAGGCCAGGACATAATCACGCAGGAGCAACGAAGCGATTTGGGGAATGGTGTTGCTGTACACCTCGTTCACCATCTGCGCGGCCTCACTCGTCAGCGTGCCCTGCAGGGCGTCCGACAAGAGCGTCCACTCGGTGTTCAACGCCGTGAACACCGCCGCCGCTCCAAGCAGGAATGCGAGAAGCCCGACAGGATATCTCAGCCGGTTGGGAGGACTGCCCTGTTCGGCGTCCTGGGTCATAAGTATCGCGAACAGGATCAGCACCGAGATCGCCCCGACGTACACGATCACCTGTACGACAGCGAGGAACTCAGCGCGAAGGAGCACAAACAGCCCTGCCGTCCCCAAGAACACCACGACGAGAAACAGCGCGGCCCTGAAGACGTCGCGCATATGCACCACCGCGACCGCCGAAATGATGACGGAGACCGCGATCACCCAGAAGGCTATGTCCGTTGCCAGGGCAGATTCTGTGCCCGCTCCGAGGCTCATCTGTTGGCCCAGTTCTCCTCTTGTTGGTGTTCGGTCGGCCTCTCGTGACGGCCCACCTGCAGGTAGTCTCGCTCCTCGATGCTGCGCGGGTCGAACTTCTGGCTTTCTATCTGCGGTCTGTACCACGTGCTCGGCTTCTTTGGAGCCGCCTTCAGCTGGTCAACGTCGATCACGAGCTGGCTCCGCTGGTATTTGCCTTCCTCGAAGCCGCTGCCCATGTGTAGAGCGTCGTAGGGGCAGGCCTGGACACACAGCCCGCAGAACATGCAACGTCCGATATCGATGTCGAACACCTCGATGTCGTACTTGCCGCCGTCCTGCTCATACTTGCCCGTCGTGTCCGTGACGATGCGGATTATTCCCAGCGGACAGTATTTCGCGCAACTCGCGCATCCGGTGCACCGCTGCTCGTACCAAGTGAACTCCTCACCCCGAAATCGGGGATGTTGATTCAGCCGTGCAGGAACGGTAGCAAGCCCAACAAGCGCCTTCAGGGCATCACGAGGCCTCTCAACTGCCAGGCTCAAGACGTTCGTGTTGTTCTCCTTTGCCAGGCCAATAAGTCCCACGCGACGGTTCGGGTACTGCACCGAGAACATCCGTCCCGGCGAGGCGAGATTCTTGAGCGTTACGCCCATTCCCTTGAGCATTCCTATGCCGTACATGTCTGGCTCACCTCCTGCGCACGCGCCACTCTAGTCCGCCTCTGCCGCCATATTGGCAAGCGGCGAAGGAGTAGGGGCGCCCTCTCGCCGTAGCTTCCCCTGACCGAGCAGGTTAGCTATGAACACGATGGCTCCGATGAAGACGATCCAATTGATTCCCGTCATCACCCAGAGCGACCCGGACGATATGGTTCCATCCGCCTCTTGGAAGATGAACGCCTCGATGGCCACGACAAAGATATTGACCAGCGAGAGCGGGAACAGGCCCTTCCACGCGAACCCCATTATCTGGTCAACGCGGAGCCTCGGCCACGTCGCCCGCGTCCAGAGGAGGACGAATAGCAAGGCGAACGCCTTGAGGAGGAACCACACTTGCCCTGGTATCGGGTCTATGCCGCGCGTCCCGCCGAGGAACAGGGCGGTCGCTACCACTGCCACGACGATGGGGGCCATGAATTCCGCCAACTGGAACAGCGCGAACTTGATGCCGCTATACTCCGTGTGGTACCCCGACCCAAGCTCCGACTCGGACTCGATCATGTCGAAAGGAGCTCTGCTCATTTCGGCAAGAGCCGCAGCCATGAATACGAAGAATCCCAGAGGCTGCACGACGATGAAGAACACATTCTGACTGTTCACCACATCCGACAGGGCCATCGAGCCGGCCATTATCACCACGCCGACGAGGCCCAGCGCCATTGGCACCTCGTAGCTCACCAGCATGGCGGCGCCTCGGATCGCGCCGAACAGGGCGTACTTGTTGCGAGAGGCCCAACCGCCCATGATGATCGCCAGGGTGTTTATTCCCGTGACGCCAAGAACGAACAGCACTCCCACGTTCAACTTCCCAAGGAAGCTCTGCTCACCGAACGGGATGACCGAGAAGACCAGGAGTCCGGGGAAGACGAGAACTATCGGCGCGAGGTTGAATACCCGCTTGTCTGCCACGTCAGGGATAACGTCCTCTTTCGTAATCAGCTTGAGTATGTCCGCTATGGGCTGCAATATTCCGAACGGCCCCCAACGGTTCGGCCCATGCCGGTTCTGGAACCGACCGAGCACTCGTCGCTCGAACCATACGTAGAGAGCCGTCGTCATTATCGCCGCGTTGATGACGATGAACGCCAATATCAGGCATGCCACGACAAAGGCCGCCCACTCCAAGCCGTCAGGGGCGAACCCGACGACGGTGTCATATATGTTGCCGAAACTAGCCATCGCTTCCTAGCGGTCGACCTCGCCGAGCACGACGTCAGTGCTCCCGAAGATGATGATGAGGTCGGCCAGCTTCCAGCCGACGAGCATGTCCTTGAGCACGGTAAGGTTGATGAAAGAGGGCGCGCGAATCTTACACCGATAGGGCGATATCCCGCCATCGCTCACGAGGTAGAATCCAAGCTCGCCCTTCGGGCCCTCCACTGTAGCGTAGGCGTCGCCCACAGGCGGCCTGACGAAGAACGGCCCATCGGTAAGCACGGGGCCCTCTTCGATCTGCTCGATGCACTGCTCGATGATCCGTACGCTCTGCCTCATCTCCTGAATGCGGACGTAGTATCGGTCGTAGGTATCACCTTCGTAGCCTATGGGAACGTCGAACTCGACCCGGTCATATATCTCGTACGGGTCGGCCTTGCGAAGGTCCCACTGGACGCCGCTCGCCCGGAGCATCGGCCCGGTCAGCGAGCCTGCGACGGCCAGATCCGGCGGAACGACGCCGATTCCCCGGGTCCTGGCAAGAACGATTTCGTTGGTCGTAATCAGCCCTTCCAGCTCATCGATGTACCGAGGCATCTCGCCGATGAGCGTATCGAGCGCGGGCCAGAACTCGTCCGGCGCGTCCTGAAGCACTCCGCCGGGACGCATATAGCTCAAGGTAATCCGTGCGCCGCACAGCATCTCGAACAGTTCCAGGATGCGCTCCCGCTCTCGGAAGCAGTACATAAGGGGCGTACCGAACGCTCCAAGCTCCTGCAGCATGAACCCGGTCGCAATGAAATGACTCGCCATTCGTTGAAGCTCGGCTGATATCACCCGCAGGTACTGGCCTCGCTCCGGCACCTCGATCCCCGCGAGTTTCTCCACCGACCGGACGAACGCCAAGTTGTTCGACATGCTCGATACGTAGTCGAGTCGGTCAGTCAGCGTCACGATCTGGACGTACGACCGCTCCTCGGCGAGCTTCTCGGTCCCGCGGTGCAGGTACCCGAACACTGGTTCAACGTCGACGACCACCTCGCCATCGAAGGTGACGCGCAGACGGAACACGCCGTGCGTGCTGGGGTGCTGAGGCCCCATGTTGATCGTGACCGGTTCGGTTCGTATCGCCATCGCTACCGAATGAAGTCCTTCCGAAGGGGATGACCGGGGAATCCCTCCCACAGGAGGATGCGCTTCATATTGGGGTGCCCCTCGAACATGATCCCCATAAGGTCGTATATCTCCCGCTCCTGAAGCTCCGCGCCTCTCCAAAGATCGACTACGGACTGGACGGCGGGGTCGTCGCGGGAATAGAGTCGTGATTTGACGACGCAGCTGCTGTTCCGGCGCAGCGACGTGAGGTGGTACACCAGCTCGAAGTGCTCCACGTAGTCGACCGCCGAAACGCTGTTCAGAAACTGGAAGTCGAGGTCCCCGTCGTCACGCAGGAAGCGAAGCGTTTCGTGCAGAGCGTCGCTTCGCACCGACACCTCGGATGAATTCGATGTGACGACACTGCCGGGAAGCTGGAGTTCGATGCGTTTGGCGAGGTCCGTGCCGGCAACGACTCTGGTCATTACTCCCCCGCAGTCCTTCCCTGCAAAGAATAGCGCTTGATCTTGTCGTGCAGCTGCATGATGCCGTACAGAAGCGCGTCCGGCCTGGGAGGACAGCCGGGAACGTACACGTCGACCGGCACGATGTGGTTCACTCCGGGCACGACGCTGTAGGACTCATAGTAGGGCCCGCCGCTCGTGGCGCAAACGCCCATGGAGATAACCCACTTCGGCTCCGCCATCTGGTTGTAAACACGCTCGATTGCCGGCGCCATCTTCCACGTAACCGTGCCGGCCACGATCATCAGGTCTGCCTGTCGGGGCGAAGCTCGAAACGCCTCCATCCCGAACCGGCTGATGTCGAAGCGGGACATCGCACTGGCCATCATCTCGAACGCGCAGCAAGCGAGTCCGAACGACAGCGGCCACACGGCAGACTTTCTCCCCCAGTTTAGGAGGGCGTCAACCGACGTTACCGCGAGGTTCCGCTGCAGATCGTCCGGCACCTCGACAAGCGGCTCCGCCAGAGGCTCGACGTTGTTCGCCTTGAGGTGATTGATGTACGCCCCCTCTTCTCGATCCAACTCCAAAGTCGTTGAGTGAAGGGGTATCGTGTTGCCGGGAAGTTCGATGTGTTCGCTGTTCATTTCAATCACTCTCGCCCAACCACAGTTTCCTGCGAAGCTAGGCCCACTCCAAAGCCCCTTTCCGCCAGGCATACAGCCACCCGACGACGAGGATTGCTATGAACAGGGCCATCTCGATCAGCACGAACGCCCCGAATTCCCTCGAAAGAAATCCGAAGCTCGCCGCCCAGGGGAACAGGAACACGACCTCAACGTCGAAAACTACGAAGAGCAGCGCGAAGGAGTAGAAGCGGAAATTGAAGCGGTGCCATGTCCCCGTCAGTGTCTCGAAGCCACACTCATAGATGCTCATCTTGACGGGGTCGGGCTTCCGTGGGCGAATCCTAACGAGGGAGAACATCCATGATGCGATCAGCATACTCGCTGGCACCGCGACGGCCAAAGCGGTGAATATGGCGATCAGACCGTACTGGCGGAAGTAATCGTCGAGAACGACACCCTCTGTGCCCATGCGCGGAATATAGCATAGGCCCCTTACCCTTGCAAGTAACTCCTCCTTCGCCGGTAGTGCAGCTTCATATAGGCAGACGCCATGCCAACTACCTTGGAAACATGACCTGATCCTTACAACGAATGTTCGCCTGCGACAGGAGGAGGCATCTCACTGATTACAGCCCCTTGCCCTTCCGACCCTGGCCCCTTCACCTCTGCGTCCTCAGCGAACTCTGTGTGAAGCTTTTGTGCGTCCGGAAGTCGAGGTCATGTTGACGGGTATGGAGTGCAGTGCTACACTCGCCCCCAAGTTGAGCTAGAAGTCGGGGCGCTCACATCGCTCATGGTGATGGCGCCGAGGAGAACAGGATGACAAAAGCGTTGATACTTGTGGCCTCTCTGTTTGCGCTGCTCGCGCTAGGTTGTGGCTTCACCGCCCCGGAGCCAACGCGCATCCCCGCAACTCCCATCCCTACACTCCCTCCCGGAGCGGAAGTAGCAGAACTCAGCATCATGAACTTCCAGCACGCCGATGCGACGGTCAAAGCCGGAACGGTCGTCATCTGGACGAACAACGACAGACCGCTCCACACCGTCACGCACATAAACCCGGGGGCGGAACGTCTCTTCGACAGTCAAACCATTGCGCCGGAAAAGGCATACCGCTACCACTTCACCGAGCCGGGCACCTATGATTACCAGTGCCTCATTCACCCGGTGAACATGAAGGGCACAATCACCGTCACGGAATAGACCAGTAGGGAATATCCGTGTCCGTCCCTTCGCCGTATGGGAATGACTAGGCGACGATTAGCTCACCTCTCTGGGCTTTCTCCACCTCGTTCCGCTCACCGCGCAGACGCTTGCACGTTTCCCGGTAACGCTGTGCCAACTCCGGGCCTTGGAGTTGCATATATTCCGATTCCTGCGCTCTCGCGGCCTCAGTCGATGCTGGAGCTGGAATGTCGATAGTGGCAGTCGTTATCCGGTCGTTCCCCCACGCATATGCTACGACTTCTCCTTTGTTCACGATCATGTTCACGCCGACATTCGCCTCGACGATTGGCACCCCGTTCTCGCGGGCACGCGCCAGCACCGTCTCGTTCTGACCCTTCGATTTCGATCCGAAAGAGGGAATCAAGATGTACTGCGCGCCGTCCAGCACCAGCGTTCTCACGATCGTCGGATTCCAGCGGTCGTTGCAGATGACGAACCCGGCCCTCCCGAACGGCGTGTCGAACGCCCGAATCGTCGAGCCTACGCGGTTGAAGTTCCACGATTCGTCGGTCCCCTCGGCAAGCTGCGTTTTGTGGTAACGACCGAGTATTTCGCCGTTCGTGTCGATGAATATCGCCGCGTTGAATACCTCGCCGCCAATCCGCTCCGCGAACCCGAAGGCAAGGCACGTATTCAGCTCCCGCGCGAGGTCTTGAAACCTTCGGATGTACTCACCGTCGATGGGCTCAGCGATCTCGACCAGTTCGTCCGCCGTCTTCCTCCCCTCGATCACGTCCATGATGACGTATCCCTCCAGCACTCCCTCAGTCTGCAGAATGAGGTCGGGCCCGTCCTCAGCCGCTTTGCGGAAGAACCGCTCCATCGTGTCTGCGTTGCCCGGCTTGTCCCACTTGGTCGGCTTCAAAGAAATCGCCGCAACTTTGATCGTCTTGTACATTTCGAACTCTCCCTTTGTCTGCTGTTCTAATCCGAGTCAAACTCCCGCATCCGATGGAAGTATTGTATGACGTGTGCGCGATTCAGGAGTCCGACGAGCCGGTCACCCACGAGAACGGGGGCTTGATGGATGCCGTTCTCGCCGAGTAGCGAGAATGCGTCATCGAGCCCATTTTCCGGTGTCAGCGACTTCAGGGGTGCAGGCGTCATGATATCTCCAACGGGTTTCTCAGCCCATAGCGACTGAGGAACCTTTCTCACGTCGGTAATAGAGAGTATCCCCAGAATACGCTCCCCCTCGCAGACGATGACCGCCCGAACCGCACCCCGTACTAAATGGTCGAACACGGCCTCATGGATCGTAAGATCGCGACTGACGGTTGGAGGCGAGGCGTCCATCACGTCCCCGACCGTCACCCCCTCCAGCGCACGTGCAACCTCATCCTGACTCCGGCTTGCGCTCGTCGCCCTGTTCAAGAACCAACCTACAAGCGCCGCCCATATTCTCTGTAGCGCATGTCCCTGAATGACTTGGTAGACGCCGAACCCCACCAACAGCAGGCCAACCACCTGTCCGCTGCGAGTCGAGATCCCCGACGCCGGCGAAAGCTTCCCGTAACAGCCCATATGGCCGCCCTGAGTACTCGCCCACCGTCCAGAGGGAACGCCGGCAGTAGGTTGAACAACCCCAACAGCAGATTGATGATCGCCACGTACTCGATTGCGGCATAAGCGGGCGACGAACCTCCGCTTGTCACGGCGACAATGCCGATGATCGCCGCGATGGCGAGACTCGAAAGAGGGCCAACCACAGAAATGACGAAATCGTCGACCGCTCGCCGAGACTCCGACGCGATACTGCTTACCCCTCCGAGGAGAAACAGGGTGATCCCCTCTACCCGGTATCCTCGCCGTATCGCCACCAACGAATGCGCGAACTCGTGCAGCAGAACCGAGACGAACAGCGACAGCGCGCACACAAACCCCGTCGACCAGTAGGTTGCCGTGTTCCAATTTGGGTAGCGCTCCGGGAGGAACCCCCTAGCGAGGCTCCAACTCAGAAAAGCGACGATGAGGAACAGCGAAAGGTGGATATCCACCCGGATTCCCAAGATCCTGCCAACCCCAATCGACGACGGCATCCCCTGTTCCCTGCTTGTGACGTGACGAATATTCCGGTACTTTCTCTCCATAGGTTAGCACGCGCCAAACCAACGAACCAGAACCCGTATCGCTAACTCACACCCAGCTATCCGCCAAAAGCGACCTTTCCTTGACACTCCAAACGCCCCGTTGCTACCATTTTCCCCACGAAATCCACCTGCTGCGAGCCTTCCCGTAGCACTCAACTCTACCCCCGGAGGAATCGGCGTGACGTTCGCAAAGTCGCTTGCCTGTCGTGGATGCGATGAGGAATACCCCATCCAGCCGCTCAATGTGTGCGAATTCTGTTTCGGCCCACTTGAGATCAGCTACGACTATGACGCGATGGCCCGCCACATCACCCGCGAGCGCATCGAAAACGGCCCACCGACCATGTGGCGTTACCATGATTTTCTCCCGGTCAACGACGCATCCGCGCTCGACATGGGCACCGGCTTCACGCCTCTGATTAAAGCCGAAAACCTCGGCCGGATGCTGGGACTTGAGAACCTCTATATCAAGAACGACGCCGTAAACCCCACCTACTCGTTCAAGGACCGCCCGGTCGGCGTCACCGCAAGCAAGGCGCTGGAGTTCGAGTTCGAGACCTTCGCCTGCGTTTCTACGGGCAACCTCATGGGTTCCGTCGCGGCGCACGGTGCAAAGGCGGGCTTGGACACCAAGGTCTTCTTCCCCGCCAACCTTGAACGCAGCAAGATCGTTGGAGCGGCAGTCTACGGGGCAACGCTCGTCGCAATAGATGGCACCTACGATCAGGTCAACCGACTCGGCAGCGAACTTGCCGACAACCACCGATGGGCCGTCGTGAACATCAACATGCGCCCGTTCTACGCCGAGGGCAGCAAGACGCTCGGATATGAGGTCGCCGAGCAGCTTGGATGGAAGTCTCCTGACCACTGCGTCGTTCCCGCCGCCTCCGGGGAACTTCACACGAAGATTTGGAAGGGCCTCCAAGAGATGCAGGACGTCGGCCTGATCGAAAACGTTCGTACTCGAATGCACCTCGCCCAAGCCGAGGGATGCTCACCCATCGTGAACGCCTTCCTGAACGGCGAGTCAACCGTTCAGCCCGTCATCCCCGACACCATCGCCAAGTCGCTCGCCATCGGCAACCCCGCCGCCGGCATCTTCTCGCTGGAAGTACTGGAAGAGACCAGCGGGACGGCAGTCGCCTGCCTAGAAGAGGAAGTCGCCGAGGGTATTAGGCTGCTCGCAGAGACCGAAGGACTCTTCACCGAAACCGCAGGCGGCGTTGTGATCTCCTCCCTCAAGCGACTGGTCGAGCAGGGCAAGATCAAGGGCGACGAGGTGACGGTGGCCTTCATCACGGGCAACGGCCTCAAGACGCCTGAGGTGGTCGAGGACGCGGTCCGACCCATCTACACCGAGGCGACATACGAGTCCATCGTCGACTCGCTTGCCGCCGCGGCCGCCGCGTAGCAGAAGAAAGTCCCCTCTCCCGTTGTGGGAGAGGGCTAGGGTGAGGGTAATATCCATGACTGTGTCCAACTGCGCTAGGCAACGGACTTCAAAGTCGTGACAAGATTGGCCTTTACCGTTGCCCCTCTCGCCCATTACGCTATAGGAAGCCATCAACCGAAATCGGAGGAACACCGATGAGCATCGTGGTGCGGATTCCAACGCCCCTCCGCCGCCTAACGGACGGACAGGACAAGGTCGATGTCGAAGGCGACAGTCTCGGCAACGTCATCGACGCAATGAACGAGCAGTACCCCGGCATCCGCGAACGGATCTGCGACGATCAAGGTCAGCTACGGAACTTCGTCAACGTCTACGTCAACGGCGAAGACGTGCGCTTCCTGCAGGGTCTGGAAACCCCCATGTCCTCAGGTGACGAGGTCAGCGTCGTCCCCGCCGTCGCAGGCGGCTGCTGAGGAAACGCCAATGGCAAAATCAGTCCGCTACTTCCACTACCGTCGCTGAAGCGACTGCAATAAGGTGAGAGCGTGGCTCTCACGAACCGACGCTGAGGTCGAGGACCGCGACTTCTTCGCCGACCCCTTCACCGAGGACGAGTTGAGAGACTTGCTCGGCGAAAGACCGCCGTCCGAGTACTTCTCCTGGAACAGCCCGTCCCGCCGGAAACTGGGCATCGAACGCGAAGAGACGTCCGAAGACGAACTGGTGGCCCTCATGCTGCAGGAACCCCGTCTCATCCGCCGTCCGCTCATCGAGATCGACGGCGAGCTCCTTCCTCCGATCAGCGGCTCCGCCAAGATCCAGCAGGCGCTGGAAGACGCCCTACAGTAGGGTCCACGAGAGCCCATTCACACGCCAAGCGGCCAGACCACCGCGATAAGCGGAACGGCAACTCCCACGACCACGATCTTCAACGGCAGCCCGAGCCGCCAGTAGTCTCCAAAGCGGTACCCACCAGGCCCTAGGACCAACGTGTTCGACTGATGCCCTATCGGTGTGAGGAACGCGGCGGAGGCACCGACGGCAACCCCCATGAGGAATGGGTCGGACGACGCGCCCAGCTCGGCAGCTACCGTCACTGCGATAGGCGCTGTCAGGATGGCAGCAGCCGCATTGCTTATCACGTCCGACAGCAGTGACGTGACTACGATGAGCGTCGCCAGAACCACCAACGGAGACACTCCGTAAGTGAGGCTCGTCAGGCCGTCCGATATGAGCTCCGCCCCGCCTGTCGTCTCGAAAGCCCTACCAATGGGTATCATCGCGGCCAGCAGTAAAAGTACCGGCCACTCGATGCTCTCATATGCCTCCCGAAGGCTCAGCAGTCCAAAGATGACCATTCCTACTGCTGCTCCAACGAAGGCAATCTGCAGTGTCACCAGCCCGGTCGTGGCTAGTGCAATCGCCACGGCGAGAATCCCAAACGCCGACAGCGCCTGCCACCACGGGCGAAAGCCCATCACCCTCTCGGAAATTGCGATGCAGCCAAGGGCCTCCACGGCCTCGCCTATTGAGGACTGGTTCCCATGAAGAAGCAAAATGTCCCCCGCGAGCAGACGTATATTCCCTGACGAACCCGGCACACGCTCCCCTTGCCGGTTCACGCCCAGCAAGCTGACATCGAACCTCGTATGCAGTCCCAGTGTCCGGGCCGTTCGATGCTCCGCCAGGGAATCAGCCATCACCACGGCCTCAACTACCTTGACACCCCGAGCACGGAGAAGACTTACCATGTCTTCATGAACGTCCCGTCCCTCCACGGGTTTCAGTCCGGTCGATCCCATCAGTTCGTCCAGGTCGACCGGTTCCGCCTCGACTATCAATATATCCTTTGCCGCCAGAATTTCCGTGTGTGAAGGTGCGGAATACCGCTTTTCGTATCGCACAAGTCCGATTACGTGAATGTCCTCGCCCATGTCCCCAAGGACATCTTCGATGCGGCGCCCCGCCAGCGCCTGCGGCACTTCCAATTCATATGTATGCTGTTCCACTTCGAAGCCGCCAACGCCGATCCTCGCTCCCTGACGCTGTGGAACGAGACGCCAGCCTATCAATGTAAGGAATGCTACTCCGCCGACCACGACTCCCAGCCCCACCGGAGTAAAGTCGAACATTTCAAACGGCGCTCCGCTGGCCTCAGTGCGAAACGTCGCGACAATGATGTTGGTCGGTGTGCCAATGAGGGTCACCATTCCGCCCAGTAGAGAAGCGAAGGCCAACGGCATCAGAACGATCGAAGGTGATCTACGGGCCCACCTGGCAAGCTGAATGGAAACGGGCATCATCAGGGACAGCGCAGCGACATTGTTGATGACCATCGACAGCATTGCGGAAAGCGCCGTTAGAGAGCCAACCTGCGCCACGGCATTCTTCCCGCTCCTCGCCAGCAGCCGCACGAGGACCGACAACGCCCCGGATCGTTGAACTGCCCGTCCAACAACCAGTACCGCTCCCACCGTAACGACAGCGGGATGGCCCAGCCCCGAAAACGCCTCCGCACCGGGAATGATCCCGACCACCGTCAGCGCCAGCAGCGATAACAACGCCACGATGTCGTAGTGAATTCGGCCGTGAATGAACAGCCCGAGGGTCAGGGCAAGGATAACAAAAAATATAATTTGATCATTCATGCCAGCGTTCGCCAAGCCATTGGAGAAAACTCCGCTGCATCATCTCTTCCCTGCCCGCAGCCAAAACAGTTCGCAGGATGCTGCATGATATAATCTCGCCTATTCCTGAATCAACGCAGCCATGGAGAAACTCCAATGGACTTAACCCAAAAGGCCGCGCTCGTAACCGGCGGCAGTGGCGTGCTGGGAGGGCGCATCTGCATCGCCCTGGCCGACGCGGGCGTTAACCTCGCGGTCGGATACGCCAAGAACCCCGACAAGGCCGTCAAGGTCGCCGAGGAGATGCGCGCCCGGGGCGTTCGTGCCATTCCCGTAGCCTGCGATGTGACCGACCTCGACCAGATCAGAGCCGCCATCTCCGCCACCGTCAACGAGTTCGGCGGAGTCCACATCCTCGTGAACGACGGCGCGTTCAACAAAGCCATCGACTTCACCGACATCGACGGCCTGACCTACGAGCTCTGGGACAAGATCATCGACATCAACCTTTCCGGCCCCATGCGGACCATCAAGGAGATCGTCGAGCCTATGCGCGTGTCCGGCGGAGGCAGAATCGTCAACATCTCCTCCGTCGCCGGTCTCGGACCCAACGGCTCCTCCATCGCATACGCCGTCTCCAAGGCCGGCCTCAACCACCTCACCAAGTGCATGGCGCGCGGCCTCGCCCCCGACATCCTCGTCAACTGCGTGGCCCCCGGCTACCTGGAGGGCACCCTCATGTCGTCAAACCTCACCCCTGAGCACCGCAAGACTGCAGTAGCAGGCGCCGTCCTCCAAAAGGCCGCCGACAAGGACGACATCGCCCGCCAGGTCGTCGAGTTCTGCCGCTCCGACACCACCACGGGCCAGACGCTAGTCATCGACTCGGGGCGGGTCTTTCACTAGCCGAAGCGTGGTATCATAACCGTACTGCTAGAGGCTTCCCTATGGCCGAAGACTACACAAATATCATCACTATCGAGCCGGGCAAGCGATCAGGCAAGCCCTGCATCCGCGGCCTGCGCATCACCGTCTACGACGTACTGGAGTATCTCGCCTCAGGCATGTCCGAGGACGATATCCTCGCTGACTTCCCCGACCTAACGCGAGAAGACATCCGGGCCTGTTTGGCATTTGCGGCCGATAGGGAGCGTCGTCTGGTGTCGCTTCCACCGACATGAGGCTGCTGTTCGATCAGAACCTGTCGCCGCACCTTCAAGAGACTCTTTCACACTTATTTCCCGAATCCATCCACGTCAGAACTGTAGGACTTGAGTCCGCCGATGATGTCGCAATCTGGGAATTTGCTAGAGAGAATGATTTCTCAATAGTCACGAGAGACTCTGACTTTAGGCAACTGAGCTTTACGCATGGACACCCACCCAAAGTTATTTGGATTCGGCGTGGCAACTGCTCCACCTCTGAGATTGAATCCATATTGAGAAGCAGAGTTCCTGATCTGCTCGCCTTCTTTCAAGACGAACAGGGCGCTTTCCTGGCACTGTCCTAATCTGTTTTCAATGCCTCCTTTGTCTATGGGCCACTAAGGCCACCCTCTCTATTTCTCTACCTGATGCGTCCGCCCCCACTCTTCCGGTACCATAGTTACATAGCACCACTCCCACCGGAGGCACCGAATTGACCACAGTAGAAGGCCAGTATGACATCGTGATCGCGGGACAGGGCGCGGCAGGGTTCGCCGCGGCTCTCTATGCAGCCAGGTACCAGACCAAGCCCGTCGTCATCGGCGAGACCTTCGGAGGCGAGACCGCCATCGGGGGCTCCATCGAGAATTACCCCGGCTACGTCGACATCGACGGCTTCGACCTCATGATGCACTTCAGAGATCAGGTCGTGAAATACGACGTGCCCATCGTGGACGACAAGGTGACCAAGGTCGTCGGGGTCGAGGGCTGCTACGAGGTCGAGACCGAGTACAGCGGCACGTATCAGACGCAGACTGTCATCCTGGCAATAGGCCGCGAGCGCCGCAAGCTTGGCCTTCCGAACGAGGAGGAGTGGACCGGCAAGGGCGTCTCCTTCTGCTCCGTCTGCGACGCGCCCCTGCACAAGGACAACGTCGTCGCCGTGGTCGGAGGCGGCAACGCCGCCGCTGAGGGCGCCGTCCTCCTCGCCAAGTACGCAACGCAGGTCTACCTCATCTACCGGGGCTCCGAGTTCTTCCGGCCTGAGCGCATCATTGTCGATGAGCTGAACCGCACGCCCAACGTCACCCAGTTGCTGGAAACGAACGTCGTGGAGCTGCAGGGAACGGACGACCTCGAGGGCATCCGCATCGACAGGCCGTACAACGGTTCCGACGAACTGACGGTCGACGGCATCTTCATCGAGATCGGTGCCGACCCGCGCGCCGACATCCCCAAGGAACTCGGCATGAATCTCAACGACGAGGACGAGGTGATCGTCGATACGGCCATGCGCACCAACGTACCGGGTATCTTCGCCGCCGGAGACCTGACCAATGCGTCCGGCGACCTCAAACAGACTATAACCGCTGCCGCCCAAGGGGCCATAGCGGCCTCAGCCGCCTACAAGTACATCATGGAACACCCCGCCGCCTGCCCGTGGCACGCCGCCTCCATCCCGCAGCAAGAGGCCGTCACTGCCTAGACGGATGGATAAAGGACCTTAGTCACCTTGAGTAAACGCCCCCCCTCTCCCGTCGTGGGAGAGGGCTGGGGTGAGGGTGTTCGCCCTTCTCAAGCGCTGCAACATCCCGTTCACCCTGAGCCTGTCGATGGGTGAAAAAGAACGCTCCGAAGATTACTGCGCGATCGCAGCGACAACCTCGATCTCCACGAGCATGTCCGGCTCGAAGAGCGCCTCGACGAAGACAAACGTATTCGGGGGAAAGACCCCGTCGGCGTAGATCTCATTGAACAGCTTCTCTCGCTCATCGAGATACGACTGCTTGTTTTCCACTCCAACCACATAGGTACGCACCTGCACGATGTCCTGGTACGTCGCGCCCGCGTCGGCAAGTATCGCCCCCACGCGCTCGTAGGCGATCCGCGTCTGAGCGCCCGCGTCGCCCTTAGCTAGCACCTCGCCGTTATCGTCCACAGCCACCTGTCCCGCGAGAAACAGCAGTTCCTTGGCGTCGACCCTGGCGATGTGTGAGTACATCCCCACCGGCGGCGGGACATTCGGAGGATTGGCCGTAAGACGTCCTTTTCCCATGTCGAATTCCCCCTTAAGGTCAAGGGGCGGACACACGCCCGCCCCTCCCGAATGCTCCTATGCGACCGGCAAACTCCGGTCAGGTATCCTCGGCGCTAGGCCATCGCCTTCGCGCTTTCGACTATCGAGTCGGCCTTGCTCATCAGGTCGGCGATCATGCCCTCGATCTCCGGCGTCACGACGGAGTCGCGGGACGGCAGACGGGACGGACCCGCAGGACGACCCATGTGCCGCATGAATGGCTTGACGAAGACGCCCTCGCCCGCGGTCTGGGAGCCGATGGCCGCTCTGATCCGCGAGTACGGCGCGTTGAACTCGTCGAACACGCGCTGAGCCTCGTCGTACAACCCCGCCGTCATCAGCTCGTGCACGGCGATGGAGTGCGCCGGATAGAAGTTCGGCACGTGGCTGACCCACGCCTTCACTCCGAGCATGTGCCCGTAGATGCTCAGAGGCCCGTTGTTCACGACCGCCGCTCGCGGCACGAAGTACTTGATCCCCGCGAGGTAGTTGGCGATGTCTGGCGATCCCCACTTCACGGCAACCGTGTTCCGTACCTTCATGATCTCTTCGGCCACGTCCATGGTCATGTCGTACTTGGAGCCGGAATACCAGTGGCTGTACGCAGCGAAGCCCACCTCAGTGTGCTTTGCCACTTCATGGACCCACTCGATGAGGTCGCCTTTGTGTACGTCATAGTAGTACGCGCTGCTCATCTGCACGATGTCGATGCCGACCTCTTCGCACCACTGACAAAGCTCAATCGTCGCGCGGATGTCCGTGCTCTGCACGCTTGCGAACGTCGGGATGCCGTTCGGCACGGCAACGTCGGCGATGGCCTTGATGGCCGCCTTGCGCTCGTCGGTCGTCATCACCGTGAAGTCTCCGCCGGAGCCGACCGCGATAAACACCGTGTTGCCCGGGGCCGCTCCCTGGTCGACGATCCACTGCACGTTCTCCTGCGTGGCGTCGACGTCGAGCGACTTGTCCTCTTTGAAAATCGTCGCCAAGGGGATGACGACACCGTCCATCTTCTGCTTTGCTTCCTCAACCGTGATCATTCGCTCCTCCTAGTTCTATTCTTTTTGGTGTGGCCCGGCCCCTCTACTTGAAGGTCGGATCTGGCACAAATGATTTCCGTTAGTTCACAACCGGCCAGCCGAAACCGACCAGAATCTCTCGCAGTTCGTCAAGTTCGCCTTCATTCAGGGGCTTGGAGGGCGGACGGGACGCTCCCGCCGGCTTGCCCATCAGGTACGAAAGTCCCTTCTTGACCCTGCCCTGCCCGCCGGATCGCACGTCGGTCTTTGCCGAGTAGTCACGCAAGGGGTCATTCACCTTGTCCCAAAGCGTCTGGGCCTCGTCGTAGCGGCCCGCTTCGAGGTGGTCCCAGATTTCGAGATCGTGAGGAGGGTACGCCTCAGCCGTGAGGTTGATGTACCCGCGACCACCCAGCTTGTGACTCTCCGCGGGCGATCCGCCGTTCTCGATCACGCTGAAGATGTGCGTAAACTTCGCGATGTCCTCCTGCTTACCGTCCGGCGGCGGACTCCACTTAATCGAAGCAACCTGCGGGATGTCCTCCATCTTCATGATCGTATCGACCTCCACGAGACCGCCCGGCATCCACTGTGTGCAGTACACCATGATCCCGATGTCGATGTTGTCCGAGATGTCGCTGTAGTAGTCGATCAGGTCGTCCTGGCTCGGCAGGTTGAAGATCGGAGGGCATATCTGCAGCCCAATGGCCCCCATGTCCTGGGCGATCTTCGCATCCTCGATGGTGCGCTTCGTGTCCTTGTAGTGAAGTCCGCACACTATGGACGCCCGGTCCTTTGCCGCCTGCACTACCGTCCGGAGCAGCAAAGGCCACTCCTCGTCCTTCAGCATCGGACCCTCGCCCATTGCAGCCGCGACCTTGATGACCGCCTTGCCTTTCACGAGGCCCTCGTCGACCCACTGCTGCGTCAATTCGTGCATCCGTCCGAAGTCGACTTCGAAATCGTCGTCGAACGGCGTCGGCACCGTCGCTATCGGCCCTTGAATTAGCTCACGTAGTTCTGCTCGATCCATGCGTTCTCCCTCGTTCTCAAGCTGGCGAGATTATATCACGCAGCCGCCTCCGAGTAATCACCTTTAGTCTCTCCCTCGCCGCTGGAGAGACTTATCCCCTCTCCCGTCCTGGGAGAGGGCTAGGGTGAGGGTGAATTACCCCCTACAGCCTCTCCTCCTACACCAACACCGCCTCTCGCTCCGGCACCGGGAACCCGAAGCCGATCAGCATTTCTCGAAGCTCGTCTATCTCGGCCTCCGACAACGGCTCCGAAGGCGGACGCGAGTCTCCGATGTCCATGCCCATGACCTTCATCATGCCTTTTTTGACGCGGGCCTGGCCGCCCGATATGGCTCCCGTCTTGGCATAGAAATCGCTCAGTTGGTCATACACGCTGAACCAGAGCGTGCGGGCCTCCTCGTACTTGCCCTCCTCCATCAGGTCCCAAACCGCGAGGTCGTGGGGCGGGTGAATCTCCGATGTCCAGTTGATGAATCCACGCCCACCCATCCTGTGATTGCGCGTCGGGTCCTTCGTGTTGTCGATGATGTTTACCTTGTCCTTGAGGTCGAAGATCGCCTCATACGGGTATCCCGGCGCTGCCCACTTGATCGCGACCACGTTGTCGAAGCCTGCCATGGTGCGGTAGTCGTCAGGCGTGATGAGGTCGCCGAGCATCCCCATCGTGTTGTAGACCATGATCCCGATGTCGATGGCGTTCGACACGTCCTCGTAGAACCGCAATACGTCGCTGCGGGTGGGGCCGTTGTGCACCGGAGGGGATATCTGCAGACCGATCGCGCCCATGTCCTGCGCCTTCTTGGCGTCCTCGATCTGGCGAATCGTGTCCTTGTAGTGCAGGCCGCACAGGATGGCCGCCTTGCCGTCCGCCGCTTGCACAGCCGTCCGTAGCAATGCCGGCCATTCTTCATCTCGAAGCTGCGGTCCCTCACCCATCGCCGCCGCGACCTTGATGACCGCCCTGCCCTTCACCAGCCCCTGATCGACCCACCACTGCGTCAAGTTGTAGAACTTCCCGTAATCGACCTCGAAGTCGTCGTCGAAAGGGGTCCCCACCGTTGCCATGGGCCCAATGATCAAACTTTTGATTTCCTCCAGGTTCATGGTTCCCTCCTCAATTCATGCATCGCTTCCAAATTACCGTCCCTATTCTACGCCCCATACGCCTTTTCAGAAACCCGCCCCCTTTCAACCAACACCGCCCCCCGATCGTCATTCCTGCGGAGGCAGGAATCCAGAAACTTGGTCAGCAAGGACATGTTGCCAATGTAACAAATTGGTGACTCTCCCACTCAAAACGGCCCAGCCTGCACCTCCGCAATCTCCTCCCTGTCCATCGCATAGAAACTGCAGAACTTACAAACCGACGTATCCGATCTGAGCGGAAATCCCGCCTTCTCGACCGGCACGTTCAGTTCCACATCGTCAAGATACCCCCTCATCGCCGCAATACTGTCACGTATCGCGTCCACGCCGTCGTCGAGGTCGCCCTGCGTGTATGCGTAGTCCTCTGCCGTGCCGTGTGCCAGCCGCTCGATGCGCACGCTGATCTCAGGCCCCCTAACCCCGTGCATTTCCCGCAAATAGAGCGCGTACACGAGCGCCTGCTCTCTGTCGTCCTCGTCCCTCCGGCCCGACTTCCAGTCAACCACCGTCCAGCTATCGTCACCCTTCCGGTAAACCAAGTCCGGGACGGCATGAATGGGCGTTTCGTCGATGTAGAAGGTGGCAAACTCTTCCACGTTCTTCACCTCGACGAATGGGGCCGCGACGGCCTCCCGAAAGCTCTTCGAGACCAGTAGGTTGTCGAAGCACGTCCGCAGGATGTCTCTCGACTCCGCTATCTTGTTCTCTCCGATCCCCGTGTCGTAATAGAACTCATGGAACATCCGTCGCCACTTTGGCGAGCGTTCCCACTCCGACCTGTCCTGCGACTCCACCCACGCCTTGTTCAAGCGGTTCCGCGCCGCGTCGTACAGCTCGTCCGCCGTAGGCGTCGACGCTCCCGAACGCGCCCGGTGGATGGCCGTCGACGCCGCCTCATGCACCGCCGCCCCGATCTCCAGCGGCAGACTCGTGAGATTCTTCAGCCGGTACGCAAGCTGAGCGCTCTCAGGCGCCGTCTCCTCCCACCCGTTATGCGACCCGTAATACTGGTAGAAATACTTCCGAGGACACTCCTGAAACGTCGCCCGCCTGCTGTGCGACCACGACCACCCCGGATATTCACTGCGTTCGTACGTCATTAGCTCAAGCCTACAAGCTCTACTGAATTCTTCCCACCAACATTCTTCCCACCAACCAATTGACCACGACCCAAATTCCCGTCGCCAAGAATATCAGCAAAACGAGGTTGATCAGAGCGGTAATAATAATCTCCAACGGACCCGGAGGTCTGACGAGCGTCAGCATCGACCTGTACTGAGTCATTTCACGTGGCAGGTTGGACCACACGGTCCTCCAGCGAAAACTCACCGTCGGAATGAACACTCGCATAGGCTGAGGCGGGTCGGGTTCCTTGGCCCTCATTTTCTCCCCGTGCTCCCGCCAACGCCGAAGAGCGTAGAGTCTCCCGTCAACCGCAACCGGAAAATCGAACGATTCAAGCGTCTTCCGTACCTCATCAGGGTACTCGTCGATGTCGTTCAGACGGGCGGCCCTCGGAAACGAAAAGTACATGTGCTCCGGGTTCGGTATATGCCGCGTAAGGTACAGGGAAATAGCGTCCTCGTACTCCGTCGACTGCCGCCCCGAGAGAAAAAGATACTTCCCTGCCTCGGAAATCTCACCGATGTCGAGAAGAAGCCGCCCGTACCGCTCGTACAGTTCGACGTCGTACCCCCGCAAGCGGATGTTGCCGCGAAGGATCTCCTTGGCGCGCCAGACCTCGCCCCCCTCAATGGCCTTATCCACCCGGTCGTAGAGCGTCTCCCCGTCGGGCATGGCCGCTCCTTCGACTTTCCACGCCAACCTGTTACAGCGGCAGGTGCACCTTCCTGCCCGTCTGCGAGCTTCGAAGCACCGCCTCGGTGAACTCCATGTACCGGACGCCGTCCTCGAACGTCTGGCGCGTGACCTTCTCAAGGCCCCGGATCGCGTTCACGAACTCTTCCTCGACTCGCCAATGGTCCCGCTTCTCGTCCGGGATTGGTACTTCGGTGAAGGAAGTCTCCCCACTCTTCGCAATCTCGACGGAGATATGCTCGAAATCAACGTGCAGGGTCGCGTCACTCCCGAACATCCACATCTGGTTCGGGCCCAGACCCGTGACCTCGCTGACTCGAAGGTGGAGAATCGGGCCCGCGTACATCTCCGCTAGTATCTCCACAAGGTCGGGCGGGGCTACCGTGCGAACCATCCCCGAATTAGGATCGCGGCGGGCCTTCACGTTCGTGCGGGTCAAGGAAGTGATGCTGGAAGCCGGCCCCAGCCAGCGCATGATCGCCTCGTACCACACGCCCATCAGCATCACGTTCATTCCGTTGAGGTCGCGGTCATGCCTCCACAGGAACGGGAGGTCGGGATTCAAAAACGTTCCCTGCATCCCTTTCGAAGGATCGAACGCTGATACCGCAATATCCACCGACAGCAGGTCGCCGAGAGTACCCTCGTTGATAGTGTCGATGATCGTCTGGTCGACGTCGTAGGTGATCGGGCCCGGCACCACCTGGGTTATCAGGTTCGGACGCAGCCTCGACGCATACAGCATCTCGTGCGCCTGCTGGGCGTTCAGCGCCAGCCGCGCCTCGGTCAGGACGTGCTTGTTGGCCTCCAGCGCCGCAAGGACGAGCGGCTTGTGCATATAAGGCCACGTCCCGATGCAGATCGCGTCAGTGTCGTCCGCCGCTATCAGGTCGTACGGGTCGTCATAGACTGTAGGAATCCCAAACTCGTCCGCAACCCGCTGCCCGGACTCCCTGCTTCGGTTCGCCACCGAGACGATCTCCACGCCCTCCAGCGCCTGAAAGCCGGGTATATGCTTTTCCTTCGTATTCGCCCCCGCCCCTACGATCCCGATTCTAATGGTGTCCATCCAAACTCCTCTCCAAAATTCGCCATTCCGTCATAGGCATGAAAATAAGCCCCGGCAAACCTAACGTGGGACGATTCTTGTGGTCGTCCGTCTCCGCTGTGAATCCGACACAAAGGCACAGAAGGTCTATATCCAGATCTCAGCACCGCTACGCCGGATACAGCAGCCGCCCCTGACGCTCCGTCTCGACGCGGAACAGGTACCCCTCGATGGTCGTCACATACAGGACAGACAGGCCCTCCTCCGCGAACGTGCAGTTCGTCGGCCGGTCTACCGGAACGTCGTGCCGTTCAAGCACCTCTCCCGACGGAGAGAATACGTAGATAGACGGTCCAGGCCCGCCTTGCGCCCATCCGGCCGTCGCGATCAGGTTGCCCTCCGTATCGAGACACATACCGTCGATGCCACGGTGCGCCCCAAAGTCGTGGAGCACCTCCATCTCGCCCAGCGAACCGTCCTCCATGACCGGATAGGCCCGAAGCTGTCGAAGCTCGCTCTCAAGTCGACCGCTCTGCGCCACGTACAGGATGCTGTGGTCGAGCGAGAACAGCAGTCCGTTCGGACGAGTCGTGTCGAACGTCACCCGATTGATCGACCATGACCCGTCGGCCTGCGGATCGAGCCGGTACACCGAGTCGTGGTCAAGGTCTTTGTTGGCCACGTCCTCGGTCCAGTCTCCACCTGATCCCTCGTAGTACGGATCCGTGAACCACACCCGGCCCTGCAGGTCGATGGCGAGGTCGTTGGGGATGTTCAAACGCTTCCCTTCGAACCCGTCCGTGAGCGAGGTCGCGGAGCCGTCCGACTCGTACCGCACTACTCGACGCGCTCCTCCCTCACATGCGTACAGCACACCGTCGGGATCGAGCATAAGCCCGTTCGCGTAGTTCGTCTCCTCACGGTAGACCGTAGACGTACCCGTCGTCGGATCGTACCGCATGATGCGAGATTGCTGGATGCTCGTGAAAAGCAGCCCTTCGCCGTCCCACGCCGGACCCTCGGTTACGTTGCCGTACGGACCGTCCACGTGCTCGAAATGCCAGGACATGTCCGCCTCCTAAACGATTTCTTCCGACTCGCCGATGTCTTCCGACGCTTCGCCCGTGATCTCCGCTCCGACCGCGCGGACCTCGCCGAACTCGGCCCGGATGGCGTTGTGAACAAGCCGCCGGTCGGAGCTGTACAGGACGAACCGCGCCCCCTCCCGGAGCCACTTCTTCGTCAGTTCGACAGTCTGGTGATGCACCAGTACCGGCACGTTATGCTCGCCGCACGTCGCGATCACGGTTCGCAGCGCCGCCTCGTAGTCGGGATGGGACACGTCGTCGGGAATCCCGTACGAGGTACTGAAGTCGTTCGGCCCCACGAAGATGGCGTCGATGCCCTCGATCTCCAAGATCTCCGGCAAGTTCCTCACGGCCGGCTCGCTCTCGATGCCGATGATGCACACATTGTTCTTGTTGCGCGCCGCGAGGTACTCACGGGTGTCCTCACTTGGAAACTCCCCCGTCGTCATAGCCCGCTCAACGTACTCACCCTTCATGGGCAACCACTTCGTCGCCCCGACGACCTCGCGGACCTCCTCCACCGTCTCGCAATACGGCGCGAGGATCCCCTCAGCGCCCGCGTCTATCGCCATCGTCACGTAGTGCGAGCTTGGAATCGGCACCCGGACGATGGGCACCACGCCGACACCCTTGAGTCCCGCCAACAGGTCCGCGATGTCCGCTCGTCCCCTTGAGGCGTGCTCCGAGTCGATAACCACGTAATCCAGCCCCCACTCGGCGACAGCGTCCGCCCACCGGGGATTCCTGGCAAGGCTCAGCATCGTGCCGTATACGACGCCGCCCTCTCTCGTCTTCTGCTTGAGCTCTTGTCCGTTCATGCTCCCCACATACCATTTTAAGTTGGCCTTTCGGCGCGAGTGATTGTATCCCCCCGACCGCGAAAGTCAAGCGACCTTCACCCCAGCTGTCATTCCGAACGCAGCGCAGCGGAGTGAGGAATCTAAGATGTCTGCAACGAAAGATCGTTGCCTCAGTTCGACACCCACGACGATTACAAAAGCCTGGGTCATACCTCCGCTCGGACTAAAGGGAATAGGTCCGGTTGCTTCCAAATTCTTTATCCCTCCCCCTCTGTGTTGTCTGTGCCCTCTGTGCGGTGGATCCTCTTGACTCCAGAACCTAGCACCTAGCACCTCGAACCCCCTATAATCACCCCAAGAAGGAGACCAAGCCGTGAAGATCGGAGCGCACGTTTCAACGGCAGGCGGCGTCAGCAAGGCCGTCGACAGAGCGGCAGACATCGGAGCCGAGGCCATCCAGATATTCGCCTCCTCCCCACGCTCATGGGCCTTCAAGCCGCTTGCGGAGAGCGAGGTCATCAAGTTCCGGGAGAAGTCCGAGACCCTCGGCGTGGGCCCCACGTTCATTCACGGCAGCTATCTCGTCAACCTCGGCGGTCCGCCTGAGCTCCTCGAAAAGTCCATAAACTCCCTCAGCCTCAACATGGAGGCGGCAGGACAGCTCGGTGCACAGGGTGTGATATTCCACACCGGCAGTCACAAGGGCCGTGGTTTCGAGGCAATCTTCGAGCAGGCCACTCTCGCACTCGCAGCCATCATCAAGAACAGCCCGCCCAACGTGTGGCTTCTGATCGAAAACAGCGCAGGCGCGGGCGACCACATCGGCTCCAAGTTCGCCGAGATCGGAAGTATGATCGACGAGGTCGGCAGCAACCGCCTTCAGGTCTGCCTCGATACTCAGCACTGCTTCGGCGCGGGCTACGGCATCGCCGACCCCGACGAAATCGACACCGTCATGTCGGAGTTCGACGACGCCATAGGGCTCGACCGTCTCGCCGCCGTCCATGCGAACGACTCGAAGGTCGCATTCGGCTCGGGCGTCGACCGCCACGAGAACATCGGCGACGGCGATATCGGCGTGGAGGGGTTCAAGACCATCATGTCCCATCCTGCCTTTGCCGACGTACCCTTCCTCCTTGAAGTGCCCGGAGCCCACAAGAAAGGTCCAGACAAGGAAAACGTCGACAGGCTCAAGGCCGTCCGAGCGGAACTGGACTTGGTATGACCCAGACCGCAAGCCCCGACCCGCGACGCATCGCCCGCTACCGCAAATACCTAAAAAGCGAGCTTCATGCCGCCGCGCTCTATGCAGCCCTTGCCCGAATCGAGAACGACCCCGAGCGCTCGAAGGTATTCCAAGAACTTTGCGACTCCGAGATAAACCACGCCAGGGTCTGGGCGACCAAGCTCGGCATTGAGATGTCCCCTCCCACGAAGCTGGGATTCTTGGGCCTGCTCCGATTCGGCCTCGCTAAGGCCTTCGGCACCAAAGCCGTCATACCACTCCTCCTCTGGGAGGAATCCGGGGAGATCCGCGAGTATTACGCCGACCCCGAAGCCTCGGACATCGCCAAAGACGAACGCCACCACGAGCGCCTCCTGAAGGGCTTGGCGCGAGGTCAGACCGAGCCTGTGGCTCTGTGGGAGGAGAGCCGTTCCGCCACCGGCGCAAGCGGAAACATCCGCGCGGCAGTGCTTGGCATGAACGACGGGCTTGTCTCGAACTTCAGCCTCGTCATGGGCGTCTCCGGCGGAACCGACAACACCGACTTCATTCTCCTCGCCGGAGTGGCCGGCCTGCTCGCGGGCGCGTTCTCCATGGCTGCGGGAGAGTACGTCTCCATGCGGTCGCAGCGAGATATCTACGAGCACGAGATCGAGAAGCAGCGAATCGAAATCCGCGACTGGCCTGATGAGGAGCAGGCGACCCTCGACCTCATCTATCAGTCCAAGGGTCTGACCGAGGCCGAAGCCGACCTGATTTCCCGCCGCGTCATGGCCGACGCCGAGACCGCCCTCGACACCATGGCGCGAGAAGACCTGGGACTCGATCCCAATGAGCTTGGTTCTCCCTGGGGTGCCGCATTCGCGTCGTTCGCCGCCTTCGTCGGAGGAGCAATCGTCCCGATTCTGCCCTTCCTGTTCAACGTCGGAAACAGCGTGATCGTGAGCGCCGCCCTGAGCGCTGTCGCCCTCCTGCTCGTCGGCGGTTCGCTCGCAGCCGCCTCCGGCAACCGGCCGTACTGGGGCGCCCTACGAATGCTGCTTGTAGGCGGCCTTGCCGCCGCCGTCACCTACGCCATCGGCACCCTCGTCGGCGTGTCCGTCGCGGAGTTGGGCTAAGCCGTACTGCAATCTCCCGTCACGCAGTATGCCTACTTCCAGGGGAGAGCATAGCCGGGACGGTTGGCGAACCGCCTCACCCCCGCTTCGATCCTCACGGAAGTGGACGGTGGAAGCTCCACGGCGAAGTGCCGACCGCCTACTCGCACAACTCTTTCTGAGACGGTCTTGCTCTCACCCAGCCATCCCAACGGATCCAAGTTCGACGCCGTCCCCGTGCGTTCCAGTATCTTCACATCGGTGAACTCGTGCTCACCGAAAACGCCCGCCTGCACGATCAGTCTGCGTGTAGCCGTGGTACTGATGTTGACCAGTTCCAGCCCCGTTGCGGTTGATTCGAGCTTGCTGACCAGCGCCGATACGTCCGGCGGAAGCCCGGGCCTGGCACGGTCGACATCGAAATACCGGACGCTTCCTCTCTGTAGACCGCCGTTGTATATGTTCTGTGGAGCGCCCGTCGTCACCTGGGCCAACCCCTTCATCACGATCGGGTTGGCGGCCTCGCAGCCGTAGTCCCGTCGTTCCGGGTATTCGGGATGCAGGGGAGGCCAGTGGTTGTCTCGGATGATCGTCTCCACGTCTCGGGTGTCCTCCCGCATCGCCTCGATCATGGCGAGCGTAAACCGCAGTTCCGCGCTCTGAATCCTCAGCGGCCAGTCGGGATTCTTGCCGTCGTAGTACTGGAACCGGCTGTGCTCCGAGTCGCCGCTCCTGCGGTCTCGCTGGCTGTCGACGGCGTTCCAATCGCGGTGCGGGTCGTGGTCGCGCAGCCTCACTAAGGTATTCCTGTCCGTGTCGGACATCGTCGCGTGATAGAGGTGCGAGAGCTCGTAAACACCCAGCTTCTGAAATTCTTGCCACTCTGCCGTAGCGCCCGTTCCTCCCACAACCGCCCTCTCCGCAAAGCCGTGCCGCATGGGGACCAGCAAATCTCCGTCCTCGTCGATCTTCGAGCGTGAAAGCAGACCGTCGATCTGAGACCTCAGCAGTTCCAAGTAGCTGGTATCGCCAGTGAGCAGGTGCGCGCACTCGGCCCCCACCGCAACCGACAGCATGAACTCGGACCCGCCTCGATCGCTTGCCCAACCGCTCACACCACCCCACCACTGGCCGTTGCGATGCTCCCCGATCACGCCGCTGGGGCCCACGTTGTCCGGGATGATTCCCCCGTTCTCGCGCGTGCGGTCGAGCCACGCCTCGACGTAGTCCAGCACCCACTGCCGGTACTTGTCCTCTCCCGTGTACAGGTAGGCGTTCGTCACCATTGCTGTCGCTGCAAGGTTTTCGGGCACGTCGCCGTCGAAGGCCATCCTGTCGAATACCTCGACGACTGCTTGACGCCGCTTGGGTTCGACCCACCATTCGGGTTCCAGGTCCTTGATGGTCGGGTAGAGAATATGGTGAGTGTCCACGCCGACAGGACGACCATCACCCTTGGCCCAGCGCTCCCAGTCCCGAACGATCGAGCGGTGCATGAAACCGCCGTAGTTTGGATGGTCCAGCCACGCCTTTACGAACTCGATGTCGTCGGTGGTCTCGCCCAACGAATGGAGCAGCGGGACCTTGCTTCCGGCGTGTCGGAGCGGCCCCTCACTGCCGTGATACGGCGACCGGATGATGCGGTGATTGGGATCGTAGTTGGGGGCGTCTGGGTCCTCGCCCATGTACAGTCCGGCGAACCTCGTGGCTCGGCGGATGTTTTCCTCAAGGGTCGGATCAGCCAGGCCGAAGTCGTAGAAGGACTGCGATCCCTCACCTATGTGGAACCAGTCCGAGTTGTACGGGATGTTCAGGTTCCAAAACTCATTCTTGAGCTGCGGCATATAGAAGTGATGGCGCAGATCGCCCCCATCGTCTCCGGTGTCTTCGTAATAGCGGGTAGTCGCGTTCCAGAAGCCGAGGGCGTAATCGAGAATTCGGTCTGCCCCGCCTAGTGCGTAGAAGAGACCCCAGTTGTGCATGATCTCGTATATGTCGTCGACGTCCTGAACGTAGTACGTGCTCAGGTCTGAGCGGCAGTACTTCTCGACGAAGCAGTCCGCGGCCTCCTCCATGGTGCTAATCAGTTGTCGCTGAAGGAGAGCCCAAGAGGGAGGCGCACCAAGCTCAGATGCTCGGATGGTCGGCAGATCGTGAGTCGGAATTGGCATTCAAGGATGCTCCTTACAGGGCTGCCCTAAGCCGGGTGACGGCTGGCTTTGTAAACAGTCCCAATGTTGTGGCGACAACATAGTCCGGTATTCCTAGTTCAGTCAACCGCAGGCTAACACTATAAACGACGCATTTTCGGCCCAAAGTCTCTCATCCGTGGGAAGCACCGAATAGTCGAAGACATCGGGGAAAACCAAAACTCACGGGAACACGCAGGAGGTGGGGTGGTAGCGCATACGGGATTCGAACCCGTGATCTCCGCCTTGAGAGGGCGGTGTCC
>VXLM01000109.1 GCA_009841605.1 Dehalococcoidia bacterium | reverse complement strand
CCTACGACAGGTTTGCCGGGGGTTATTTTCAGAGGAATCACTCATGCAGGCCGAGTCTGCACAACCAGCAATGAAAATGTACGCGCAGCGGAAGAGGGCAACCACAAGGGTTGCCCCTACAGCGGGTTTGTCGGGGCTTATTTTCAGAGGAATGACAGGTGTGGGTTGCTACCCTCACCACCTAGAATGAAAAGGGTGTTAGTTCCTCCGTTCTTTGAAGGACTGATGGCGAGGGACCGAGGATGGATTCCTGCCTCCGCAGGAATGACGGTGGGGATCGCTGCGATGGTTATTTTCAGAGGAATGGCAGGTGTGGGTTGCCACTCTCACCACATGGAATGAAAATGTGCGCAGAGCGGAGACGGGCGAATCGCGAATCGCCCCTACGGGAGGGGGTTATTTTCAGAGGAGTCACTCATGCAGGCCGAGCCTGCACAACCAGCAATGAAAATGTACGCGCAGCGGAAGAGGGCAACCACAAGGGTTGCCCCTACAGCGGGTTTGTCGGGGCTTATTTTCAGAGGAATGGACTGCCGTTCGACCCTTCGACAGGCTCAGGGTAAACGGCGGGACGAGGAACGGGGCGCCTTCATTGCGAAGACGCCCCGTCGGTGTTCTTGTGGAGGCCCGATTACCTCGCCCGATGCGAGGTTCGCGGCCTCCTTGTCGTCATGCGTTCAGGCGGACGGCACCCTCGAACTGCCGTAGGACCAAGCCGGGCTCGCTTCAACCTTGGCTCCGTTGCCGCCGCCATTGGTGTAGTGGGACGCGCCGTTGCCGCTCCCGTTCACCGAAAGAAGGGAGTTGACGCGGTTGAACATGGACGCGGCGCGCTCGATGGTTCCCTCGTCGAGTTCGGAACGGAACTCCAAGTGCTTGCTCAGGAGGTAGGCGGCAGGACGGTACGGGTCGAACTGTCCGCCGCAGACGTTTTCCTTCGCGAAGAAGTTCTGGATGCGCTGGGCGATACGCGGACTCGGACCGCTAATCGCCTTCATGGTGAGATCGTAGGGCAACTCGTTGGCGTAGACCGTGTTGACCACTTTCAGATAGAACATCGGATCGAACAGATCCTCCATGTCGGCGTCCTTGATCTTGGTCACTTCCACCATCTTGATGGGACTGTTGTAGCCGGTCTTCCCATGCTTGGCCTCGATGCGGGCTCTACTCTTTGGGGAGACATCCATCATGATGGCGACGTTGACGTAGTTCTCACCAAGGAGCGAGACGTAGGTCGGGAGGTTGTCGGCTCCACCCACGGGTATGGTGACCCATCGTGGGTCAAGGGATGGACGACCCTGTGCGGCGACCGCCTCACCAAGCACCTGAAGGTAGATCTGGTCGGACGGCGAGTTGACCAGGAGGCAATGCGGCGCGAGGAACAGCGACTGCGCCAGCTGATAGCCCATAGCGACCTGAAGCGGGAAGACGGTATCGCTGTCGTGAACCATCACATCGTCGGAGACCACGGTTCCTCGGTCGTCCATGTCCTGCACAGTACGAACGCTTCCGAGCCGGTTGAGGTCGACCATGAACGGCGAGTGCGTCGTGTAGATGACCTGGTGCCTGGGGGCAAGGCGCTCGTCGATGAAGCGCAGGAAGTCCCTCTGGGCCATCGCGTGCAGGTTGAGGCCCGGCTCGTCGAGGAGCAGGAGCAGGTTGCGGTTCTCGTCCTCCAGCTCGAGGCCGGAGAAGTACGCGAGGAACGAGAAGAACCAGACGAACCCCTTGGAACGCTCGTCGAAGGGGACAGAGACCCGGTGGCGGTTGTTCCAGATGCGAATGTGCAGGATCGTGCCCTCGTTCAGCGGGGGAGGGTCGTTCGGGTTGGCGTTGGATAGGTCGAACTCGACGCGAAGCTGCCGGTTCTGTTGCCAGTACTCAAAGACGTCGTCGGTGATGCTGATCGATGCCGACTCCAACTCCGCCTTAAGATGCTCGTAGTCCATCTGACTCTCGAGGTCGCCGAGGTCGGTCCCCACCAGGGATATGAGCGACATGAACGTTCGGTCGGCGTCGTCGAGCCCCGCGCCATTCTCACTGCGCCGGCGCATATCCGGAAGGGAGATGCGGCCTCTCATGGTGCTGTAGTCGTCGAAATAGACGAAGGCAGGCAGGTAACGCTCGAGGTAGTCGTCGACGATCAGTTCCTTGAGACTGGTCCTGAAGCGGCTGTTGATGTCGATGAGGAGATTCCCGACGACGGGAGGCTTGATCTCGAGGCGTTCCAGTATGGAACGCAACTCGTCGATCGTACTTGCAACCTCGGCACGTTCCTCGATCTCGGCCGGCAGCCCGGCCTCCGAGATCAGGTTTTGGACGAGCGAGGCCTCGTTGAGTTGGATATCCCACATGCGAGAGTTCGCGTAGTTCTTGCTCACCATGACCACGGGAGACGCCACAACCCCGACGCCGTACTCCTCTTCGATCTCGCCGACCTCGTCCTGATCGAGGCGGAACTCCGCGCGGACGACGACTGCAGGATTGGTCTTGTGCTGCCGACGGTACTTGACGTACCCCTTGCGCGGGTAGTCCTTGAGGTCGAAATCGCCGCTGACACGATCAACGGGATTCAGTTTCTTCAGTGCCGCAAGAAATGCGGTCTTGCCGGACTCGTTCTTGCCGACCATGCAAGTTACGTTGTCGACATCAACCCAGCCCGAGTCATCAATGCTCCGATAGTCGGTTACTCTCGCCCGCGTTAGCTTCAACGAAACCCTCCTCGGCCCAAAGCGCCCTGATGCAACTGGTTGGGGTTCAGCATATCGAAGCGGGAAAACGCGACGCAAGGTATTTTAGGTGTTGTCTAAAACATTTCCGTGATAACGCCAAGAAGGAGGAAAGGAGAGTGTTACACGGGGCGTGGCATCTCCACACCGAAGCGTTCGGCGATGGGTCGGAGGTTATCTACCGTGCCTATCGGCAGGGGAATGCCGTTCTGCGAGCGATCAGCCTGGGTGAGATATTCCGGCTCACCCGGAACGAGGATTTCATCGAATCCCTCCGCCTTCGGAAGGGTCTTTTGTGCTGCGATGAGGCGGTCGATGTTTTCCTTGTATTCGTCAACGTCGGTGAACGCGGCGATATCTATGGCCACGAGGAAGCTGTTCTGCACGCCTCGCGGGGTGGGAGCCCGGCCGGTGATGTTCGGCTCCAGAAGGGGGTTTGCGACCATGGTGTTGGAGAGCGTGGCGAACATCATCGCAAGTCCGGACCCCTTGGGGCCGGCGAAGGGGAGCAGGACATTGTCGAAGCTCGGGGTTGTGGTCGGGTTTCCCTGTGGGTCGAGCGACCAGTCGAGCGGGATAGGCTCGCCCTTGTCCTCGGCGAGGCTGAGCTTGCCGCCGGCAACGACGCTGGTCGCCATATCGAGGACGGGCGGGTTGCGTTCTCCGGCGGGAACGGCAATGGCGATGGGGCTGTTGTGGACTCCCTTGCCCTTGGAGCCGAAGGTCGCCATGTTGGGTGGACTGCAGACGACGGCGATGCCAGCCATATCTTCCTCGACTGCCATGAGGGAGTAGTACGCCATCGCGCCCTGGTGCGTGGTGTTCCGAATAAGGGTCCAGCAGACACCGGCCTCCCGGGCTTTCTCGATTGTCTTGTTCATGGCGTAGACGGTTACGACCGGCCCGAAGGCCTGGTCACCCTCGATGAGCAAGGTGGCCGCCGTCTCTTTCTCGATCTCGATGTTGGGATTGAGGTTGAATACGCCGTCGTCGATGTTCTTGACGTACCAAGGGATTCTCAGGACGCCGTGAGAGTCGACACCGCGCAGGTTGGCCCAGACCAGCACGTCGGCCTCGATTTCGGCGTGTTCGCGCGGCATTCCGGCGCGTTCGAAGACTTCGGTTGTGAATCGTGTTAGGTCGGCGGGGTCTACGAGGAGTTGGTTTGGCATCCTGGTCACTTCACTCCGTACTGTGCCATGAGCTCTTGGACCCCGTCCCACGTCGCGTCTTCGATGTACAGGCCGTCGGCTCGTCGCTGACCGCGGTTGCGTTTCTCGAACTCGCCGGGGTAGAGGACTTCGGTGAAATCTTCGCGCAGGGGCGTATCCTTCATGTAGGAGACAATGCCCTCGACGTGTGCCTTGATGAGGTCGAGCGAGCCGAACCTCTGAAGGTCAATGAGGATGAGAGTGGACCCGTAGAGCATGGTATCGCTAGACGCACGTGCATTTTGCATATCGGGAGTCGCAACGGCAGCCAAGACTGCGCCGAACAGGGCGACCATGAATGAGAGCGCATACCCTTTGTGACCGCCGTGAAGTCCGCCGATGGGTAGGAGTGACCCGCCCTCGTAGTAGGTATTGGGGTCGTTGGAAGGGATACCGTCGGCCGTGATTGTCCAGTAGTCTGGCAGGGTGGCACCTTTGGCCCGCGCAACGCGAAGTTTGCCTTCCGCAGAGATCGTGGTGGCAAAGTCCAAGAGCACGGGCCCGTCGTCATTGTACGGAAAGGCAATAACCAGCGGGTTGGTGCTGAGCTTGCGCACGGTACCGCCAAAAGGGGCGACGGCCATGAGGCTCGGGCCGCCGACGTACCCGGAGCACATGAATGAGGCCAGCCCCTCCTTGGCAGCAGCCTCCGCGTAGGTACCGACTCTTCCCGTGTGCTCATGGTTCGACACGTTCACGAGGCTGAGGCCGTGTTCTCGCGCCTTCGCCTTACCGATTTCAAGGGCAGCGGTCATGGCCACCTGTCCAAACGTCGATTTACCGTCCAACTGAGCGGTTGTCGAGGTCTCGTTGAGGATGACTGGTTCGGCGGTGGGATTGATGTCGCCTTCTTTGATCTCGCGCACGTACTGGATGATGCGAATGAACCCGTGCGAGTCGTGGCCTGCCAGGTTGGCATTGGTCAGATGGTCGGAGACGGTCTTTGCGTGGCTCTCGCTCGCGCCGACGGCCAGCAGCAGGTCGTTTGAAATCTGAGTTATCCGTTCAGGCGTTAGGGTAGGCATGTGAACTCCCGATTTGACGATTAATGGAAATACTGTAGATGAGGAGCTTGTCCTTGTCCAGCAGGGTTGTGAACACGCCAAAACATCAACGTTTGTCTTTGCTCGTTCCCAGAGGCAATGCCTAGAAGTGGCCAGTACCGGGTCAATAGAATCTTGGCAGCTTACCCGAAGCACCCTCACCCCCGCATCGAGTGTGGGGTAGGCTCTAGCCCTCTCCCGTCAAGGGCTGGCAGGGGTAGGTATTTGGTGTTTCTTACCTACGAGTCATAGCCGTGGTCATGTCATTCCGAACGCAGCGAAGCGGAGTGAGGAATCTCAAATACTCGTCTTCCGAGCCAAGCTCCGTAGCCAGAAACATGTCATGACGGTGGCACAGCATTTTAGATTCCTCGCTACGCTCGGAATGACAGGTGGCACGGTCGGAGAGACAAGCAGGCGGGGTCAGATCATAGCTGGAAGTCCGCTTTACCTACCCCTGTCAGCCCACGACGAGAGAGAGGATTAGCTCTCGATTTGACTCTCATATTCAAATGGGGAACGGGGCTAGTCCGGCCAGTGGTGGACTTGCGGGTCCAAGACTCTCATAGGCGAGAAGAACTGGTCGGGGTAGTCGTCGGGGCCTTCGATGCCGAGGATGCGGTCGACGACGTGGCGGGCGCCGTTGAAGTGTACGCCGGAGCCGGAGCCGCACATTCCGGCGATGATGTACTGTCGCTTGCCGTCCAGCAGTCCCACGATGGGGTACTCGTCGTCGGTGAATCCGGCGGTGCAGCTCCACTCGCGGAAGACGTGCATGGGACTGTGCTCGAAAAGATGCTGGATCTCGGTGATGATGTAGTTGGTCAAGAAGCGTGATGGGCTGATGCGTCCCGCCTGTGTGTAGTCGAGACGGATGCCTCCGGTTCCGAGGATGACGCCGTCCGGGTGCTTGCCAAACCATGAGTTCGGCCCGCCCATGGCGACATGCTCTCTCATGGCAGGCGGCCCGCCCTCGGCGAAGGCGGCGTTGGTCTGGATGGGGACGAGCTTGTCGATGAATTCCGGGTGGAGCGCGGCGGTGTAGGACTCGGTGGCGTTGATGACATAGCGGGCGTTGATCGTGCCGCGGTTCGTGTGTACGGCATATCGGTCACCGGTGTCTTCGACCCTGTGGACACGCGTGCGGCTGAAGAAATCGACGTTGTCGGACTTGACGGCAGTCGAGACGAGCGACCAGACCCACTTTGCCGGGTGCCAAGTGGCGGCGCGTCTTGAGAGGCCATACCTGGTTTCGGCGTTGATGCCGGTCAACTCCAAGACCTGCTTCGGCTCGATCAGGTCCCAGTCGTCGAAGCCTTTCTTGTAGCTTTCCTTGACTGAGCTCTCCAGATAGTCCTGCGTTGCCTCCGTCTGTCCCTGCACCCATCCGACGCGGGCGTAGTCGACGTCGAAGCCTTCATCTTCAATGGTCTGCTCGATCATGTCGGCGTTTTTGTACGCGGCGTGAACGTACGCCTCCGCAAACTTCCCGGCGAGACTCTCGCGCCGGGCTGCGTCGAGATCGGGGCGGACGCGCGGCAGGTCGTCGAGGATCATCTTCTTAACATAGGAAAAGAACCTTCCCATTACGACGACGCCCTCGTTTCGGCCGCTGGCGCCCGATGCAGCCTCGTTCATTTCCAGCAGGACTAGTTTTCCTCCGGGGCGCTTCGACCAGTGGTACGCACAGGCCGCGCCGGTGAATCCCGCGCCGATGACGACGACCTCGCACTCTTCCGGCAGTCTCGCATTCGGCTGTGACGCCCAAGGATGGTTCTTCACGGGGTTGTCCGCCGCAAGCCAGTAGGAGATTTTTGACATCGGCTTGGCGAAGGTCACTCCGACGAGGGCATTCGGGATATCGACCAGCATGTTCTTGACGGCCCAGCCGACGAACCGGAGGAATCCGACTACCCGGCCACTCTCGGCGTAGTTGCGCTCGATCCAGCTTCCGACGCTCTGGAATTCTTGTCCTCTCAGGCCGATTAGGAGGTTCCACGCAACGGCGATACGGGTAAACACACTGGGTGACTTGTAGGTGAAGTTCGAGCGATCTTCCATTAGCGATGTGTCCTCCGCAACTGTCTTCGATAGCTGGCGAGTCTATGGGAGCATCATTGGTATGTCAACGGAAAAGGGCAGTTGAGAATTGGCTCGGCATGCACGGCGCGGCTGCTATTTCTCACCGTTGACGGAGACACTATTTCGGTGAGTAATCGAGAATTATCGCAATGGTTGTAGACAATGGGTGATCGTTGTATACTTTGCGCGCTCTCGATACCCGGCCACCGGTTGCGCAGGAGGAAGACGTGGGGAAAAGGAACGACGAATGGCCTGAATGCCTAGACTGTGTAGAGGGCGTGTTGCTGCCCCTGTCGGACTTCGGAGGTCAGGGCGCGGCGATTCACTTCAAGGCGTGGGTATGCAGCAGCCCCAACTGTGACTACAACCTCAAGATCCGTAACGGTGACGTGTTCCGAAACGAGCCCGTCATGAACGGGTCCGACCACCAGTCTCGCTACCGCTAGGCCACGCGGGCGCTCCAAAACGTCGCCCGTATTCGTCACCGTCGGCGCATGAGTGTGTCCCGCATCACTTGAATGAATAGCTGCGCGGGGGTCGATAGGGTTCGTCCGCGGAGCGTGAGGATGCCGGTCTGCTCGACGGGCAGCAGGTTAGCAAGGTTGACGATGCCAAGCGTGCGCTCGTCTTCAGGCTCGATAGCCAAGCGTGGACCAACGGATATGCCCATGCCGAGCGCGACGTACCGCTTGATGATGTCCATGCCGTCAAGCTCCACGAGCACCTCGTAGGAGAGGCCCCGCCGCTTGAATTCCGATTCAAGCATGGAACGTGTCAGCGTCATTCCGCCCCGAAGGATGAGCGGCCACTCGGCTATTTGCTCGAAGGTTACGACCTCCTCGTTGAGAAGCGGGTGTTCCAGTGGTGTGATGAGCACTCGCTCGTAGGCGAAGAGACCTGTGAAGTCGAGCTCCTCGGACCTGCCGGGATAAGGAATGAGTCCCAGGTCCATCTCCCCTGAACGCACCATTTCGATGATGTCGTCCATGTAGGCCGCTCGTATCCTCAGTCGCGTGTGAGGATGGCGGTGGAGGAAGACCGTGACCGTGCGCAGGAGAGTGTGCGCAACCATGTCATTCGTCGTGGCGACGGTGATGATACTCTCCTGTTCGGCTTGAGTGGTGCTTTCAACGAGTTCGTCGATGCCTTCGATGAGTGGCGCAGCGAGGTCGAGGAGCGCCACGCCGGACGGTGTCAACCGGATGGGGCGCTTGCTCCGGTCGAACAGCACGGCCCCCATTTCCTGCTCCAGCTTGCGGATATGGGTCGTCACCGTTGGCTGACCGAGGCCAAGCTCGATAGCGGCTTTGGAGATGCCGCCCGCTTTCGCCGCCGTGCAGAAGCTCTTCAGTTCTCGTAGTTCCATGATGATGGCTACCCGAATTAGTATTGCGAATACGAATATATATTATCACACACAATGTCTGTTGTTGATAAAGAATATGGTTGACAATGGACTTGGATGACCGGTCAACCACAAATAGAGGAGGGTGAAATGCCAGAGACGACCGAAGTTGGAACGACGAAGAATCAAGGAAAGGAGGTAAATATGTTCAAGGCAGTAATCAAGTTCATCAAGCCCGCCGGCCCCGGGGCCGATTTCGAGCGGTACCTTCAGAAGCTCCAGGAGCTCGACGCGACCGGCGCGCCGACCCGTGAGCAGGCGAAGCGCGACTTCCGCGATCTGCGGAGCGCAGACCCGTACGGCTTCTACACCCGGAACTAGGCGGACACGATGAACGGAAGAATAACCGGGAGGCACCCGGTACGGCGGGGCCGGATTTCAATAGTCCGGCCAAACAGTCGAACGAAGGAAGAGAGGGACACTCGACGAGTGTCCCTCTTCAGTTAAGGAAAAGGGGCTGTGCTACAATTATTTGGCACGAGCCAACGTAGCTCAGTGGTAGAGCAGCTGTTTCGTAAACAGCAGGTCGGCAGTTCGATCCTGCCCGTTGGCTCCAGCGCTTGTGGCTGCGTCCTGCGGGACTCGCCGGGCTGTCTCGGCGGGCACCAATCCGGCATCGTCGGTTATGGTTTACCCACGCTTTCCGGCAGCAGGGATAGGGTGGAGGTTGCCACTGTTTCCACTGCCTCAGGCGTCCACGGGATTGTTATGCCCTCGCCTCGCGCCCAGAGATGGAACTGGTCGTCGTAGTGGGGGGATAGCGGGTTGCCCGACTGACCTCCCGGCAAGGCGAACGTGTTCTCATCCCAATTTCCGACATCGAGCACCATGCGCATGGACGGGCAAACGAGGGGGCCCGCTCCAGGGTTGCGAGGGTCGGCGCCAGTTTGGAAGACGGTGTTGGTATCGCCGGGACAGGGGACCGGGGGGAGATTGTAGACGGGAGCCAGCCAACGACTCCGTCCGACGGGGTGCTTCAACGTGAGAGGGCGGATGCGACCCCAACGCCAATCACTTGGATCAGCCCCGTAACGTGCGTACAACTCGATGGTCGCTGCTGCGAGCGAGTCGTCGATGAGCTTTGGAAGCGGAACGTCGGACCAGCCGTCCGGAGGGTTTCGTAAGAGGTTCACCAAGTGGCCGACCCTGCGTCCTGAAAGAAGGGTTAGCGAGTGGACGGGCGTTTCGCTCCGACCGATTGCCCACTCCCATGATTTCGGGGCCTTGACCATGGCTACCCTTTGCACCATTTCCTTAAGGAAGAACTCGAAGACGGTGGCTCCCACGGAATCGACCCCTACATTGCCATCCCATTCTGTGAGCGTATCTAGGGCTTGTTGGGCCTCAATCGTTGAAGTCTCGACCGCCAACACCACGTCTCTCATCTCGCGCCACGGGATAGACAAGGTATCGAGTTGTGCTAGTGTGGTGGTTTCAATATCCCAGTCGTCAACTGCTCCCACGATCTCCATGATCCGTGACGCGCGGTAGCCGTCGAGCCAGTCGACTCCCAGGAATGGACCTTGCCCAGACGGGAGCGGCTGATTGTTGGCAGTAGCCACGAAACCCTGCGAAGGGTTGATGGTGTGCGGCATCTCGTCGAATGGGACGAATTCTTCGTTCCAGCCGGAGCTGCCATCCCAGCCGGGCATGGGCATTGTGCCGAAACCCGCTTTTCGGCGCGGGACCTGTCCCGCCAGTTGGAGTCCGATGTCGCCATGGGTGTCTGCGTAGGCAAGGTTGAGCGATATGTGCGGCCACTTGCTGAAGAGTTGGCGGAACTCTTCACCTCTTTTGGCAGTGTGGGTCTCCAGCAGGCCCTCGACCGGTAAGGCCTGGAGCCAAGTCGCCTTGATGGAGAAGGCGAGCGAGTCGTCCGACTTGGACGCTCCGACGATGGGGCCTCTCGGGGTTACGATGACCCGTTCGTGGTGTGGGGGACTGTTCTTGACGTTGATGGTCTCATCAATGACCTCGCAAGACACGTACCTGGACCCCTCACGCACACTGACGCCGTCTTCGCCGATCTGCTCCAGAAAGAGATCGGAGTTGTCGGCGAGACCGAGTGTGACTCCCCATGCGACGTGCCCGTTGTGGCCGACAGGGAAGGCCGGAAGCCCGGCGAAGGAGGCACCCACTAACCCCCATGTCGGTGTGCGGACGTGGGCGAGGTACCAGTGCGGTGGAAGTGTGGGCACGAGGTGAGGGTCGTTTGCGAGGATGGGACGGCCGGTGGTCGTTTTTGAGGGCGCGACGGCCCAGCTGTTGGATGCTCGGTTGACGCCGACGACTTCGGCGAGCGAGGCGAGGTCACGGGCGAGTGCGTCCGCGGCCTGCCCGGCGGTGACGCCTTCCACGGTGCTAACGGGATGCCAGTCAGGATAGGGCGGATCGAGGAGGGTCAGGGCGTCGGGACCGTCCAACTCGAGCATTCGGAGACGGACGAGTTCGACATCCCAGTTGGTCGAGAGCGCCATTGACTGGAGGAGATAGATCCCCACGAGGTCGACCGCTTCGAATGGCGATGGCTGGGCACGCAAGAGGGCGAACTCGTGGGTCTTGCGGCGTCTGCCTCTGGAAACGCCGTCATTGATTCCGCGAGCGAAAGCCTCGAATCGCTGCCTGACATCGGGATGGAAGACCTCCAACTGTTTCGGAGCGAGGCGAGTGAAGCCGAGTTGACGGGAGAGCCGATCGGTCGCCAGCGCTCCTGGGCCGACGAGTTCGCACAGTGTTCCACGAGAGGCTCGCAAGAGCATTTCCAGGGTGAAGGACCTGTCCTGTCCCTGACAGAAACCCAGTGCGTACCATGCGTCATCGTCGGTCTCGGCTTTGATGTAGGGGACGCCGTACCGGTCTCGACGGATGACGACCGGACGTCGAGTGCCCTGCACGGTAAGTTCGCCGTGGGTTGTTGGGAGCCTCTGTCCCAAGAGCAACCGGAAGAGGAGCTTGTGGATGTTCACGACGGTCTGCGGTACGTCATTGGGCTGTTGGCGTCCGTTCCTGATGATTTTGGTGGGTTACTCACAACACCCTCACCCCCGTATCGAGTACGGGGCAGGCTCTAGCCCTCTCCCACGACGGGAGAGGGGATAAATCGGCATCTATCCGGTTTGTTATGTCTAAGTTGACTGAGTACTAGAGTCGGCGTTGGGCGGTCGACACGACGGGGAGATTCTGTTCCGTAAGCGCGGAAAGGGTTGTGTGTATGAGCGAGTAGCCAAGGATGTCGGCGAAGCGTTTCGAAAAGATATCGATTACGCCAGATACCTCCAGAGCGACCTCCTGCTCGGCGACGGAGGTTACGCTTGCGTTGGGCATCCCGCAGGGGACGATGTGATTGAAGTAAGTGAGGTCGGGATTGACGTTCAGTGCGAAGCCGTGCATGGTCACGCCGCGACTGACGCGGACGCCGATTGCGGCGATCTTGGCGTCGTCGACCCAGACGCCGGTGGGCCTGCCTTCGGACGTGGCGTGGATGCCTAGCTCGGCCAGGGTCGAGATGATGACCCGTTCGAGGGCGCGGACGTAAGCGAGCGGGCCCAGCCCGGCAGCCCGAAGGTCGAGTATGGGGTAGCCGACGAGCTGTCCGGGTCCATGGTAGGTCACCTCGCCCCCCCTGTCGGTGTGGTACACCTCGGCCCCGAGTTCATGAATGGTGTCCGGCGATGCGAGAATGTCTGTCTCGGTACCCCGACGGCCCAGGGTGTATACGTGGGGGTGTTGGAGCAGGAGGAGCAAGGCGGGGAGTTCGCCGGTTACCACTCGTTGGTGGAGGTCTCGCTGGAGCGCGACGGCAGATGAGTAGTCGATTAGGCCGAGATCAGCTACGAGGCAGTCGAGCATGGTCGTCAGAAGCTCGCTGCAGGGTCGACGTCTTCAAGCCGCCGTTTGACGTCGGCGAGGAATGCGCCCGCCTCGCGGCCGTCCATGATGCGGTGATCGAAGGTGAGGCAGATGTTCATCATGGAGCGGATGGCGATAGCGTCGTCGATGATGACGGGCCGCTTGACGATGGACTCGGTGTTGAGGATGGCGGCCTGAGGGTGATTGATGATGCCCTTGCCCGTGACGGACCCGAGTGCGCCCGTGTTGTTGACGGTGAACGTTCCTCCCTGCACGTCTGCTATGTCGAGTCTGTTTGCCCGTGCCTTGGACGCGAGGGTGTCGATGGACTTGGCGAGCTCCGCGACGCTGAGGAGATCGGAATCCGGGATGACGGGGACGAGGAGGCCCCGTTCGGTTGCAATTGCGACACCGAGGTTGATGTGACCTTTCATTATGATGGCATCGTCTGCCCACGTTGAGTTGACGATGGGGTTGGCCCTAAGCGACTCGACCACGGCCCTGAGGGCGAATGCCAGGGGCGTGAGGCGGGCACTTTGTTTGCGCTCGAAATCGTCTTTGGCGCGCTCTCGCGCCGCCATGACGTTGGTCATGTCGACTTCCATCGAGCTCCAGGCTTCGGGTATCTCGGACACGCTGCGCTTCATGTTCTCGGCGATCATGCGGCGTATTGCGGTTAGGGGGACGCGCTCGTCCTCGCCGGTCGGTTCGGGCCCCGGTTCGGCGGAGGTCTGTGTGGAGTCGATATACGTTTGCACGTCTTTGCGGGTGACTCGTCCGCTGTGACCCGTTCCGGAGACGAAGGAGAGGTCGACGTTGTGAAGCTCGGCCAGTCTCAGGACGGCGGGTGAGTATCGGGCCTCGGCAGCGGGTTCATTCGACTCGACGCCGGTGGTGATGGGTCCGCCCGATCCGGTGGGGCCGACGTTTGTGGCGTCCTTGACGAGAGTACCGATCCGGTCAAGCGGTTGGGCGGGAGACGGCGCAGGCTGAGGCGCGACGTCCTCGATGGAGGCGGCTTCGTCGGACTCGGTTGCTATCTCCGCGATCTCAGCGCCCATGGGGATGGTCTGCCCCACATCGACCAAGATGTCCGTGAGCACGCCCTCTACGGGTGACGGCATCTCCATGCTGACTTTGTCGGTGACGACCTCCGCGAGCGGCTCGTACTTCTCCACGCGGTCGCCGACCTGCTTGAGCCATCGCTCAATGACGGCCTCGGTGACGGATTCCCCGACGTGTGGGAGTGTGATCCTCATTCGCAACCTCGTTGTTGACCTGTATTCGCTATGTCAGTTTCCGCCGGGTGAGGGGTTATGGATTCTTATGCCAATTCGCTGTGATGTCGCCGTATTCTCGTCGACTGAACTACCAGCTATGAAAATGTGTGCGGAGCGGAGACGGGCAACCACAAGGGTTGCCCCTACGGGAAGGTTGGAGATGGTCTGTTTTCGAAGGAATGGCGGTATGTGGACAAGGTGTCATGTTGGTAACAGAGAATTTCAAGAGAGTTGGCATTGCACGCTTACTAGTAGGCCGCCAGAGTGCGCATGGCCTCGACGATGCGCTCGGTGTCGAGGAGGAATACGGCCTCCAGGGTCGGACTGAACGGCATGGGCGGCACCTCGGGGCCGGCGAGACGCATGACGGGGCCGTCGAGGTACTCGAATGCGTGCTCGGCGACGATGGCGGCCACCTCGCCGCCCACGCCGAGCAGCTTGGTATCCTCATGGACGACGAGCACTTTGCCGGTCTTCTTGGCGGACGCCAGGATCGTCTCTTCGTCGAGAGGACGGATGGTACGGAGGTCGACGATCTCCACGCTGACTCCTTCGCTTTCAAGTATCTGTGCGGCCTCGATGCAGTGGTGGAGCATGAGGCCATAGGTGATGACGGTGAGGTCGTCACCCGGAAGCTTCACGTCGGCGACGCCGATGGGGACGGTGTAGTCGTCATCGGGCACGTCGCCGCGCACGAGGCGGTAGGTCCGCTTGTGTTCGAGGAAGACGGTGGGATCGTCGTCGCGGATGGCGCTCTTGAGGAGGCCTTTGGCGTCGTAAGGGGTCGCGGGTGTGACGACCTTGAGGCCGGGCGTGTGGCCGAAGAAAGCCTCGGCGCTCTGGGAATGGTAGAGGCCGCCGCGGACGCCTCCGCCCTGCGGGGCACGCAGGACAAGGGGTACGTGGAGCTGACCGGCGGTGCCGTAGCGCACACGGGCTGCCTCGCCGACGATCTGGTTGATCGTGGGCCAGATGAAGTCGGCGAACTCGATCTCGGCGATGGGGCGCATCCCGTTCATCGCGGCGCCGAGGGCGATTCCCGCGATAGAGGATTCGGCCAGCGGTGTGTCAATGACTCTATCCGGGCCGAACTCCTCGATGAAGCCGTCCGTGGCGAGAAAGACGCCGCCGCGCGCGCCGATATCCTCGCCCATGATGAAGACGCGGTCGTCGCGTCGCATCTCCTCGCGCATCGCGTCACGTACAGCTTCTATGACCGTTTGCAGGGCTATGGTTGGACTCCGTCGGCGTAGACGTGCTTGAAGAAATCCTCGGTCGTTGGGTAGGAGGCCGCGTCGATGGAGTCAGTGGCTTCGTTCACTACTCGCTTAGCATCGTCGCGAATTCTCTCGTCGTCCTCCTCGCTCAACAGTCCGTCAGCGAGGAGTTGCTCTTGCAACATGCGGACGGGGTCGCGCTCGCGGGCCTTTTCTATGTCCTCTCGAAGGCGGTACCGGCTGTCGTCGTCGTCGCTGGTGTGGGGGAGGTATCGCTCGACCATGGTCTCCACGATGGTCGGTCCATCCCCGGACCGTGCACGGTTGGCTGCTTCGGTGGTGGCCTCGTAGACCGCTGTGATGTCGGCGCCGTCAACGACAACGCCCGGCATCCCGTAGCCCTCGGCGCGGCCAGCGACGCTGTCGACAGCCATCTGGAGATCCAAGGGGACTGAGATCGCGTAGCCGTTGTTCTCGCAGAGGAAGATGACCGGAAGCTTGTGGACGGCGGCGTAGTTCATAGCCTCGTGACAATCGCCGACGCTCGATGCGCCGTCGCCAAAGTAGACGATGGTGACCGTGTCCTCACCGCGCATCTTCGAGGCGAGGGCGGAACCGACGGCCTGCGGTATCTGCGTGCCGACGACGTTCGAGAGATTTACCATGCGGTGGCGCGGCGAGGCACCGTGCGTGGGGAACTGTCGCGCGCCCGCGAGGGGCTCGCCGGCCTTCGCCGTGAAGCCAAGCATGATTTCGCGCGGAGTCAGGCCCAGAGCGACCAGCACAGCAAGGTCGCGGTAGTAGATGTAGAAGTGGTCCTGCCCGACGCGGAGGGCATGGACGCTTCCGATTTGTGCAGCCTCGTGTCCCTGCGCCGACGCGACGATGGCGGCCTTGCCCTGCCGGTTGAGCATCCAGACCCGCTCGTCGAGCGTCCGGCAAAGAACCATTTGCCGGTACATTACGAGGAGACTATGGGAGTCGGAAGTTGATGCCGGCGTGGTTGGGGCCGTATCCGTCTGAACGTCGTCCATGCGGAGATTATATGTTTGAGCGAATTGCGAGTCAAAACATCGAACCGTAGACACGTATGACAGGGGTGTGGTGAAATGCGGCGTGCCGGCGGCCCCAACGGCGCGAGGCGAAGCGGACGAACACGCCCAAGAGGAGACAGCAATGAAGTTCGGTCTGTTCATGATGCCGCTGCACCCGCCGGGGAGGCCCCCTGCCGAGACCTACGATGAGGACTTGGAGCTGGTGCGGAGGGCGGACCGGCTGGGCTTCAGCGAGATATGGGTAGGCGAGCACATGCTGCTCGAATGGGAGAACATGCCCACCCCGGAGCTGTTCATCGCCCGCGCCCTGGGCGAGACGGAGCAGATCGTGTTCGGGACGGGTGTGGTGCTGCTCCATTTTCACGACCCGGTACAGGTGGCCCACCGCATCGCCATGCTGGACCACCTGGCCAAGGGCCGGTTCATGTTCGGCATCGGCTCCGGCGGGACACCCAGCGACGCGGAGATGCTGCGCATCGACCCTGATCCAGGAGCACAGCGTGAGCGCATGATGGAGGGCATTGAGTTGATCCTCAGTATCTGGGAGAACGGCCCCGAGGACTTCGAAGGCCGGTTCTACAGCACACGAAAGCCGCAGGACCGCACGGAGATGGAGATCGCCTTCCACATGCGGCCGTACCAGCAGCCGCACCCGCCGATCGCGGTGGCAGGGGCCAGCGTACGTTCTTCTACGCTCGCGATGGCAGGAGAGCGCGGGTGGATCCCCCTGAGCGCGAGTCTCGTCCACACGTCGCAGCTTGAATACAACTGGGAATCGATCTCGGAGGGGGCGGAGCGAGCCGGCCGCACGCCGTCGAGGGAATCATGGCGTATAGCGAAGCAGGTATACGTCGCGGAGACGACCGAGCAGGCCCGCAAGGAAGCGATGGAGGGTGCGCTGGCCCGCGACTTCACCGACTACTGGATGCGGCTAATCGGCAACAGCCCAAGCGGTGTTGACCTGTTCAAGTACGACCCTGACATTCCGGATGAGGACGTGACGCCGGAGTACATGATCGAGAACTATTGGATCGTTGGCGACCCGGACTATTGCATCAAGAAGATCAGGGAGATGTACGATCAGTCGGGCGGCTTCGGCACCCTGCTCGTCCAGACGGACGACTGGGGCAACGGCAACGCGCAGTTCTACCGGTCGATGGAGCTTTTGGCGAACGAAGTGCTACCCGCCGTCGAGGGGCTGGAGCCGTAAGTCGTAGTCGGCGGAGTGTGAAGTACGATGCTACGCCTCTGCGCCTCACCCCTCTGGATACCGGCCCCCTATCCGGGTACGGGGTGATGTTCCTTCGTCGAGTGACGATTGACGGTGGGCCTATCAACGATTGCCCTGCGATTCTCACATATATCGGTTGACACCTCGATGCTGGGGCGATATTATGTTTGTCCGTGCCGCGCAGAGTACGTGGGCGGTATGGGTTTTGCACCTTAACAACTGGATAGTGAAAGGAAATCGTCAAACACTTAGAGTTTGATCCTGGCTCAGGACGAACGCTGGCGGTGCGCTTAATGCATGCAAGTCGAACGAGAACGGCGGCTTCGGTCGCTAAGTAAAGTGGCAGACGGCTGAGTAACACGTAAGTAACCAACCCCGGAGCGGGGAATAATCATGAGAAATCGTGCCTAATACCCCGTACGTCCCAACAGGCGTTGCCGTTGGGGGAAAGGCTTCGGTCGCTCTGGGACGGGCTTGCGGCCTATCAGGTAGTTGGTGGGGTAAAGGCCCACCAAGCCGTAGACGGGTACCCGGTGTGAGAGCACGAACGGGCAGAGGGGGACTGAGACACGGCCCCCACTCCTACGGGAGGCAGCAGCAGGGAATCTTGCGCAATGGGCGAAAGCCTGACGCAGCGACACCGCGTGGAGGAAGAAGGCTTTCGGGTCGTAAACTCCTTTTCTCGGGGAAGAGAACGGACGGTACCCGAGGAATAAGCATCGGCTAACTACGTGCCAGCAGCCGCGGTAATACGTAGGATGCGAGCGTTGTCCGGATTTACTGGGCGTAAAGGGCGAGTAGGCGGCCCGCTAAGTCTCATGTGAAATCTCCCGGCTCAACTGGGAGGGGTCATGAGAAACTGGCAGGCTTGAGGTCAGCAGAGGAAAGCGGAATTCCCGGAGTAGCGGTGATATGCGTAGATACCGGGAGGAACACCAGAGGCGAAGGCGGCTTTCTGGGCTGCACCTGACGCTGAGGCGCGAAAGCGTGGGGAGCGAACCGGATTAGATACCCGGGTAGTCCACGCCCTAAATGGTGGATACTAGACATGGGGGGTATCGACCCCCTCTGTGTCGTAGTTAACGCGTTAAGTATCCCGCCTGGGGAGTACGGCCGCAAGGCTAAAACTCAAAGGAATTGACGGGGGC
>VXLM01000052.1 GCA_009841605.1 Dehalococcoidia bacterium | reverse complement strand
CATAGTCCTGGCCCTGCGCGCGGTCACTAGATATAACCAGTTCGGCTAGGCCACACCCAGGACCAACCTCTGCTCGGGGCGTGTCGCGAACCCCCCCTACCCGAATCCCCGCAATTCGTCATTCCCGCGTAGGCGGGAATCCATAGCCCCGGCCCCCACCCCTACGAGTGGTCCAACTCCCACACCGGGAAGTAGAACGGGAAGATCGCGTCCAGCACCTCGCCAGCTTCCCCGTCTGCCGTGACCGGTTCACCAGCCGGATGCGGTCCGAAGATGAGCCTTGTCAGCTCCCTGCGCGTCAGCTCGACCGGATTTCCCGACCGTTCCGTCGAGACCTCCGCGTCCCCGTTTCGCAGGGAGATAGTCACCGCGTCGCCGTCGTCCACACACACGAGACACACCGTCCCCTCCACGCCCGCCGCGCTCCGCTCCCTCAGGTGTCCCGTGATCTTGCTTACTAGACTGGACAGGGAATTCACCCGCATCATCTGGAATCCGATGTCGGACTCCGTGTCCAGCACCGCCGTTCCCGGCTTCCGCGCCTCCAGCACGTCCCCGAACGTGGTCGGGTTGAGCGGCACGACCGCGAATGCGGAATCTCCCGCGGTACCCAGCACGAGCGCTTGGTGGTACAGCGCCTCCAGCGCCCCGGCGTCGCCGCCTCCCTCCACGAAGCCCGGCTTGTTCCTCCCGCGCGCCAGCATCAGGTACGCCACGATACGACCGTTGTCGTGGGCAAGGAGCGTGCTCATCTTGTGCAGGTTGAAGTAGTGCGCGTAGTCATCTCGCGTCCGACCGATGCGGAGCGATTCGGGCTCGTGAATTGCCATGACAGCATCTAGATGCTCGGGATTGCTCGGATTGTACAGCGAGATGTCATAGGTTCCCCGGTCGAACGTCTCGTATTCGCTCGGACTCAGCGGGTACCCCTTCGCCTGCGGGCCGACCGGCTCGTACCCCGAGTTCTGGTAGAACGGGAACGTCGCCTCGCGCGTCCACAGCACGGAGACCGGCCAGTCGTTTTCGTTCATGATTCGCAGGCAGTCGCGGAGGCAGCGGGTCCCATGCCCGCGATGCCGGTAGTCCGGGTGCGTCCCTGTTGGACTGATGATCCCCACGGTGAAGCGGTCGTCGTTGACGATAACTTCGCGCGGCGCTACCGGCACGTGCGCGACCACCTTGCCATCCTCCTTGATGATCCGCATGTACTCGAATCGTGACGGCCTGAATATGAGTGGATAGTCCGTCTGCAGCCTCTGGTCGGACCCCGCCCTGAAGATGCTGTTGAGGAGCGCCATCGTCTCCTCGAAGTCCTCCTGTGTGCATGCGCGCGGTCCTTCCATTCCGTTACCTCCGTGAGGTCAATTTCTGAGCGCCCCGATGGTAAAGCAACGCCGCGATGTTGTCACCCACAACCGGTTTGAGGAAGCCAGCAAGAAGAGTCTTTCCGTACCTCAATATAAACGCCTGTCATTCCGAGCGGAGCGAGGAATCTAGAGTGGTTTGCTCTAGTCATGTGAATCGGTTCAAATGCGGGACTCGATGTGGCGAACCATGACTTTAGATTCCTCACTTCGCTCCACTGCGTTCGGAATGACAGGCGTGGAGGCTGCATGGGGGTTGGGAGGCCGTATGAGATCGCGCTTTTAGCCAGACCGCCGGACTATCAGGGCATCAAGTGGCGCCTACTCTGCGATCCAGGAAAAAGAAAAGACAGCCGGCTGTTCCGGTCCCGGCTGGCCGAATCCGGGAAGCCAAGAACACCCGACTGCCTTTTGAAGACATTGACCCTACACGAAAACTCTGAGGAGCCGCCGCGTTTAGGTCTCTGCCTTACTCAGATGAGGGTCACCCCTCGATATTCAATTGTCATCAACGCCTCCTTTCGTTCCGCCGCGCGAGTGGATTCCTTCCGCAGAAGATCGCACGGCGCACCCATCGACGGATGCCTTACTCTACCATAATGGAATGTTCTTGTATAGACACCCTTCCATAATCCCTTTTGCAGGATTCGCTTATGTCGACTGCCACCGACACCACGAAGCACGAATATGGCCGGTAGGGGCGATTCGCGAATCGCCCCTACTGTATTCCCACACGGTGGGCGTTCCCTTCCGTCTCCGTGATATGCTGGCCCCGTCAGTCCGCACCCATCGTCAAGGAGCCATCGAATGAGAATTCCCATCACCATGTGTCACGGCATTCGCGACGACGGAGAAAACCCCCTCCCGGTCGAGCGACTCGACGCCCTGATGCGCGTGGCAAGCGAGATGGGCTTTGAGCCCATCAACTACGATCAGTACGCTGCTTGGCGAGAGGGCACCGGGACGCTGCCCGAACGCCCGGTCCTCATCGACTTCGACCATCCGATCAAGAACATGCGCTACGAGACGCACGACACGCTGGCCAAGTATGGCTTCACCGGCAACCTCTTCATGTACACCAAGCCCTACGACCCGGAGTACGACCGCGATCTGCCATGGCCCTACACGCCGGACGAGCACATGACCTGGGACGAGGTCGCGGAGCTGCGTGAGCTCGGCTGGACGATTGGAGCGCACACCGTCAGTCACCCGAACCTGTCCGATCTTAGCCTCGAAGACCCGACCGGCGAACGGATGAGAATTGAGCTCGACCGTTGCATCGAGTTCATCGAGCGAAACCTCGGCTTTCGCCCGAAGGACTTCGCCTTCACCGGCACGAGCTGGAGCAGCATCGCCGAGGCCGAGGTCAAGAAACGCTTTCGATTCGGAAGGCTCTGGATAATCGGCTCGGAGTACAAGGCCGACGGCCGCACCATCCGCTATGCCGACCTCGTTGGTGTTCCCGGCGCGGACGAGGCCGACGGCGGCCCTCCCATGGCAGCCCGCTACGCGACCAAGGACACCGACCCGTATCGCCTCCCGTCCATGGAGTTCCAGCACATCATGTACGAGCCCTCCGACTTCCGCCGCTACCTCGAAGGCGCCCTGGAGGGCTGAGAGGCTTAGGCTAGTTCACCTCGACGCCGACTCGTCGGGCGATTGACCGAATGTACTGCTGGCCCACGATGGTGTCCTCGTACTCGAAGTGCTCGACGTGCATGGTGATGTCCTGCGGCAGCTTGCCGAGACGTCTCATGATCGTGTCGTAGTCCATCACTCCCGTGCCCGGCACGGCCTCGTCGATGTGGACGATGGGGTTGCCCTTCTCGGCCTGCGCGCCGCCGCCGATGCCTCCGCCTGCGATCTTCACGTCTTTCGCGTGAACCGACGCGATGTGCTCCCCAAGCTCGTCGAAGGCGTGGTTCACGAGGTCGGTCGTGCGGTAGTACATGTACGGCTCGCACAAGTTCACGAGGTCGAGCAGTATCTTCAATCGGGGCGATCCGACCGAGTCGAGCAGGTCCTTGCAGCGTTCCACTGACTTGAGAGGCGTGTAGTAGAGCGGGTGCGCCGCGATATCCATGCCCTCACGCTCCGCCACCTCGGCCAGTTCCGCGACCGCAGCCACGCGGGTCTTCCACGTCTCCTCCGACCAGATGTCGGGCGAGGGCCAGCCGAACTCCTTGCCCCATCCGAAGCCGACGCACCGCGCGCCGAGAATCGCGGAGATATGAATCTGATACGAGTAGCTTTCAATGGCGATCTTGTGCAGGGCGGGATCGTGAAAGCCCAAATGCCGTCCCTGGTAGAATGGGCAAACCTCTCCGATCCTCAGACCATTGTCGTCCAGCCAGCCCTTCGCCTCGCGGGCTTCACCGTCGCTCCACTCCGGAAACGCCTTGGCCGAAACGGTATCGACATCCATCACCGTCGCTCGCTTGGCGAGCAGCGCCCTGCCCTCGGCTCCTTCATCACCAAGCCGGAGCATATCTCCCAACGGTGGACTCATACGTAGCATCGTGGGACCTCCCTTGCTCTACTAAAGACTCCCTATCACTCCACCGCGTATCCTACGACATTTGGATGAGGCTGGGTAAATGGCTTCCGTACCAATGTCCGGCCGTAACCTTCAGAAAGTGACCGTGACACTGCCGAAGCTGGGGTCCTCCACGTAGCGGTCTTTCATCATCCTCCTCGCTTCGGATGCGGTTGCCACCGCCTGCTTGGCGACGACTTTGCTGACCTGGACAATGCTCACGTCCTTCATTGCCCCGTTGACGAGAATGCCGACAACTAGTCCGGTTATGAGGGCGACTCCCCACGGACCACCTGCGATCCCGATGAGCGAGACAGCACCAATTGTTGCTCCCGCGCCGACTACACCCTTGAACTGACCGTCAACGAATTCCCTGTACTCGCCCGACATACGAGCCTTGTGAAATGCTCTGGCCAGGGCTACGACCGTAATAATCAAAAGCAGCGGATTGGCAGAAAGAACGGCGGACAGCCCCATACCACCGACGAGCTTGGAGAAAGTCTCGGTGTCAGCCCGATTCCAATTGAAGAGAATGGCAACGACGCCAATCGCCCCGCCGAGCAGATCGGCCGCGTCGTAGGTGTTCAGGTCGTAGAACCAACTCTTCGGTATGAAGAACTTGGACTCGAGCGTTTCGGCAACCGTTTGGTAGGTCTCGTAGTCCCAGTTCGCGAGAGGGAGTCCGTTGGGTGTGCTCACATCCCGCAGCAGCCCCTGAATCGTCCCTACCGCCTCTTGGATGATGTTGTCATCGGGCGACGCCGCGTGCCCGGCCTTGAAAGCGCCGATAATGGTGTGCCCGCCGTCGAAGAGCCGGTGCTGTGCGCCACCGATATGCGTGGCTATGTACTCGGCGTCCATCGCCTTGTCGTATATGGTCGGGCTTCCCTTGACCATGCTCTGCACAAGGTCGTTTATTTCGGACGACAGGCCATTGGCCAGCATCGCCTGAGTGGACGAAAGGATGACGTTGACGGCGGAGGTCGTTGAGCCCGACTTCAGTCGTTCCGTCGTTGCGCTACTTATGGCCGCTGCCTTCTTGGAGGCATCTTGTACGGGACCGGTGACAGGAGAGGCCGTGTCCTTGACCTTCCGAGAGTAGGTCTTCGACCCTTCGACGACCCTCGATGATGCGGTATCCCCGATCTCCTTGGAGGCGTCCCGCACTTGGCTGGCCTTTGAGGCCGTCTTGTCCTTAATCTCTTCCGAGACGTGCCGCGCCTTGTCTTTGAGTTTCCGGAGCCTATCCCGCTTTTTCATCTTGTTCTCTCCAATGCCCTTGCCGGACTCAGGCCTCCCAGCGCGTACACGCACAGTGCGTGATGCCGTCGTCGAGCGTGATGTAGTAGACCGATAATATCGTCCCGTCCTCCAGCTGCGTCGAGATCGCATAGCCGAGGTCGGGCCGTGCGTTCTCCGGTTCGTAGTAACCGCGTATCACGGCAGCTCCCACTCGCTTCCGAAACTCGTCTCCCGAAAGCCGGAGCGATTCGAGGTCGGGCGGCTCCGTAATCGCCATCGACTGCGTCGGCGTGCCGCCGTCCTCCCGCAAGATGACCGTGTTCTCCGTGTTCCACGTCTCGCCTCCGTCATCGCTCAGGACGGCGCGGATGCCCATGGGCCTGCGGCGGTACCCATAGGTGCACAGGATGCGACCGTCCCGTAGCCTCAGCAGGTGGGGAGGGGAGTGCGGCCCCCAGATGTCGGTCAGCAGCGGTTCCGACCAGTTCCGGCCGCCGTCGTCCGACCACATCTGCGTGAAATACCCGTTCGCGTTGCGTGACAGCGCGACCACGCGGCCCGGCTCAGTCTCGGCGAAGGCAGACTCGTTGATGTGCATGTCCCTCGCCTGGTTGCCCAAGGGAAGCAATCGCCAGCCCCTCTTCCCGTCGGGACCGGAGCGCCAGACCATGTTCCGGCCGTTGCCGTCGGTGTCCACCCCGTAGACCGGCACGAGCACCGCGCCGTCTTCCAGCATCGTCCCTCGCGAGAACGCCACCACCTGTTGGAAGCCGGGCACCGGCCACTCCCTGCGTACCCACGTACGCCCCTCGTCCTCGGAGTACTGCACGAACAACTTCAGCGCCCGGACTGCTATCTTCCCCTCCAGCCACGGGTGCGGCCACACGCGCATTCCCGCCGCCTCCGCCTCTTCGCGACGTTCCTCGTCCCACACCTCCGATCCCAACGAGCCGGAGCAGAGGTACGTCCCGTCCTTCAGTACGTCGTTGAACCGGTCGGAGTACTCCCGCGTCGACTGAGCGGGCCAGTTGTGCGGTATAGCCGGATCGTCCGACTGCGACCACGTCCGCCCGCCGTCTTCGGACGCGAGGACGTGCCAATCGCCGATGACGTGGTGATCACGCTTGAACGAAATCGAAAAACTCGCCGCCAGCCTCCCGTCTGCCAAATGATCGAGTTGCGGAAACGCGGCGTACACGCCGTCCTTCTTGTAGATGATGTGGTGCTCCAATGTTTCTCCTTTAGATCATGGGAAGGGAAATCCGTTCACCCTGAGCTTGACGAACGGCGAATGGATTTCCACCCTAACTCCTCCCCCCAAAATACCGCCTCGGATTGTCCACGGTCAGCTTCCTGACATCCTCCTCGCTCGCGACGAGCGACCCTCAGCAAAGGCCACGAACGGCCCGCTCAAGCGTGGCGTCGCGGTCGAGGAACTCGGGTATTGCCGACGAGCCGCTGAACCCGATGCACACGTGCTCATGACTCAGCGTGAAACCGAGGTCTGCGGTATCAACCGGCCCCCGCGCGGTCTCGACTGTCGGCATAGCGAGTCTCCGTCCTTAGTCCAGCGTCGGGAACGTATCACCATGCTTTTGGCGCGTCAATGATGCAGGTCCTCGATTCTCAAGCGTGTCGTCCGACCGCCCAGACTTCGGAGATCATCTCCCAAATTGACGCACTTTTGACCGACAAATATAATCGCTGCCCTCACTGGCCGGTACGACTGAGACATCCAGAATAGTGCCGGTTCGAGCCCGAACGACGCTGAACAAGAGGAGATATGAATGGTCTACGACGAGATACTGGCCGACAGGGTACGTGGACTGTTCGAAAGTAAAGGGATTGCCACCGTAGAAAAGAGGATGTTTGGAGGGGTGACGTTTATGGTGCGGGGAAACATGTGCGTCGGGGTTTCCCGAGACGAACTGATGGTGAGGGTCGGCAAGAGCGGAAACGATGAGGCGCTCGCCCAGCCTCATGCCCGACCGATGAACTTTACGGGCAAGCCGAAGGACGGCTTCGTATTCGTTGGGCGGGAGGGGTTCGCCTCGGACTCCGGGCTGGCTGAATGGATTGGCCGCGGCCTGGCCTTCAACGCCACTCTACCGGAGAAATAGCGCCCCTTTGCCTTGAGACGACCGGGAATTGGCCGGTCCTGCCCTGATCGTCCAACAAGTGGTGCGGCCTGATCACCGCGCCGGCCCTTCCATTCCCCATTCCCAATTGACGCTGCTCTCGACCGACACATATAATCTCCACGCCCACCAACCGGAACGACAGGAGACATACCCAACAATGGTCGAACTGCGCAAGAACAAAGCGAAACAGACACTGAACGAGGGCGGCATAGCCACCATTGCCATGGGCAACATGAGTGGAGACATCATCGAGTTCCTCGCCCCGATGGGCTTCGACGGCATGTGGATCGAGGCCGAGCACGGCCCGTTCGACTTCCAGGACATCCCTAACCTCACTCGTGCCTGCGACCTGTGGGGCCTCACCTCCGTCGTCAGGCTTCACCTCAATATGCAGGGACTCATCTACCGCACGCTCGACCTCGGCGCCCAGGCCATCGTTGTCCCGCACGTCAACACGGCGGAGGAAGCGCAGAACGTCGTCGACGGCGGCAAGTTCCATCCCATCGGCAAGCGTGGCATGGCCACCAGCCGCCAGGGTATCGGAGTGGACAACTACTACCCCAAGGCCAACGACGAGACCATGATGATCGTCCTCATCGAGGACATCGTCGCCATTGAGAATATCGAGGAGATCGTCAAGGTCGACGGCATCGACGTGTTCTTCATTGCCAACGGCGACCTCTCCCAGAGCATGGGCCTACTCGGGCAGTACCGCCACCCGGACGTGCTGGCCGCCGCCGACCGCGGATACGAGGCCATCCTGGGAGCGGGCAAGCACGCCGGCGCTCTTGTCAGCGACGACAACCTTGACTACTACCTCGAACGCAACATCCGCTTCCTCAGTACCCAGTGGACCCAGTGGGTCGGACCTTCCGTCAAGTCGTTCATGGACAGAATCGAAAAGGCCTCCTGAGTCCATCACTGCAAGGAAGCCAATCGAGGCGAGGCCATTTCAGTTGTTGGTATAGCGTCATACATGGGTCGTTCCGCCTGAGCTTGTCGAAGGCCTCATTTGTGGTTCGACAGGCTCGCCACGAACGGACGCTGGAATGGCCCTGAATGGCCCCGCGTTTTCCTATGCCGAAGCCGCTCGCTTGGCGTACCATATACGAGTTGGCCTTAACGACAGCAGGAGACCGTGTCCCAACCCGTGAACATCATCGTGTGCGTCAAACAGGTGCTCGACCCTGAGATGCCCGCATCGGCGTTCAAGGTCGATCCCGACACCAAGCGCGTTATCGAGTCGCAGGGCACGCCGCCCGTCCTCAACGGGTTCGACGAAAACGCCGTCGAGGCGGCATTGCGCATCAAGGACGCCGTCGGCGCGCACGTGACCGCTCTCTCCATGGGCCGCTCGTTTGTCATGGACGTGGTCAAAAAGCCGCTCTCGATGGGGGCCGACGACCTCGTTCTCCTTGAGGACGACGCCTTCCACGATCTCGACTCCTTCGCCACGGCGACCGTCCTGTCCGCGGCCATCAGGAAGATAGGCGACTTCGACCTCATCCTTGCCGGACGCCAGGCCTCCGACTGGGACAATGCCCAGGTCCCCCTCGGCGTCGCCGAGTTGCTCGACCTGCCGTGCCTCACCGTCGCCCAGAAGATCGATGTGAACAACGGCACCGTGTCCGTCCAGCAGGTCGTCCCCGACGGCTACATTGAGTTGGAGGCCGACCTACCCGCGCTGGTGACCGTCACGAACGAGCTTGGCGAGCCTCGATACGCCACCCTGCGGGGCATCATGGCGGCAGGCCGCAAGACCCCCACCGTCTGGAGCGCGTCAGACCTGGGAATCGACCCGTCGACGCTCGCTCCGAAGGTCGTCATCACCGACCTCTACGTCCCGGAGACCGACCGCTCCGTCGAAATCATCGAAGGCGATGACGACGCCGACGCCGGCCGCAAACTCGCCCTCAAGCTCCGCGAAGACAAACTTATTTGAATCGAATACTCACTACGTCCAATGACCAAAGTCCTCGTACTAGGCGAACTAACAGAAGATAATTCACTCGACTCCGTAACGGGAGAATTGATCGCGGCGGGTCGACAGATCGGGGAAGATGTCGGCGTCACGCTCTTGGGCACCGACGTTGACGGTCCGGCACACGAGGCAATCGCACTCGGTGCGTCGTCCATCTATACCGTTGATGACGAGGCGCTCACTGGCCAGGAAATCGACCCCAAAGTCACCGCCCTCACCGAGGTCTGCAATCAGATCAACCCCCATGTCCTCCTCGTTGGCAAGACGCAGGACGGTAGAGAGATCGGCCCGCGGGTCGCCTTCCGACTCGGGGCCGGACTGGCGCAGGACTGTATTCGCGTCGGCATCGACGCCGACTCCGGACGTGTCGTCGCCACACGACCCGTCTACGGCGGGAGCGCCATGGCGGCCGTCACCTTCCCCGGCGATGGCCCACAGGTGGTTGTCATGCGGGGCAGGGCGTACGAACCCTCGGATCCCGACGCCTCTCGAACAGGCGACGTCATTCCAATTGCCGTCGATCTCTCGGCCTCGCCCAACCGCGTGAGGAACATCCGCACGGTCGCACAGGCCAGCGAGGGCGTCCGTCTTGAGGACGCGGATGTCGTCGTGGCGGGCGGACGCGGACTCGGAGGCCCGGAGCCTTTCGAGGTGGTGGGGCAGTTGGCGGACCTTCTCGGCGGAGCGATGGGAGCGTCCCGCGCCGCCTGCGACGCCGGATGGCTCGACCACTCCTACCAGGTCGGCCTGACAGGCAGAACCATAGCCCCAAACGTCTACATCACCGTCGGAATATCCGGCGCGAGCCAGCACATGGCGGGGTGCTCAGGAGCAAAGCACATCGTCGCCATCAACAAGGACCGCGAGGCCAATATCTTCAAAGACGCCTCATATGGGGTTGTCGGCGACTGGGAAGCTGTCATACCATCGTTCATGGAAACCGTCAGAGACCTTGTGGACTCTTGAATTACATGCCCATAACATGCTATAAATTGATGTGTCGTGTTGCCGCTGACCGGTCTCGGTTGACGGCAGCGATACACTAGCTTCCGGGAGGGAAGGCCATTCATGGATCGCGACGATTTCGCTGTCGACCTTGAGGAGCTTTTCAACGATATCGATAACGCCGAAGTTGTTTCAATATCCTTCCCAACTTTTGATAGGTCCGCCGTCTTTGACATGAGGAGCAGCGAGACCGAGGGGCCGATGCTCCGCATCATGCCGATGGTCTCTTCCCCTCGCGAGCGCATCAGGAGCGTCCGCCGTCTCCGACCCGGCTTCCCGCGAGCGACCAACCTCACCGTCATCCCCTGGCACGGCTATGTCGACACCCTCGTCCAGAACGGCATCTGGCAAAAGCTCGTAGAGAGGTTCTCCCTGTCCGGCCCCAACCGGCGAGAGACTCTCGACACCTGCGACTCTACCCTCAAAGAGCTACGGCACTGCGAAAAGACCGAGATGACCGCCGCCATCCTCGGCGACAACTATCACACCATCTGGACATCCCGGAACTAGGAACGAAAGTTCCCTCCCCTTAAGCCCTCAACTTCGTAGGACACCCCGCAGTCCTCTGCGCCCTTGGTGCCATCGATCGGGCAATTCCAAAGGATAATCCGTTCTTGCGTGTCCGCTTCCTTTGCGAACGTGGGAACCCTCCGCACAACTGACAAATCACTCTGTCATTCCGAGCGGAGCGAGGAATCTAAGGTGATATGAAGTCACCATTCAGGCCGTTCCAGCAACGGAACTCGGCCTACGAGGATTTTAGATTCCTCACTTCGCTTCGCTGTATTCGGAATGACAGGTGTTGTGGTTTCGCAATTCCTCAAAACGTGGGAATCCACTAACCCCCTCTCCCGTTCGCGGGAGAGGGCTGGGGTGAGGGTAGTCCCATTTCCGCGAAATCCTCCGACCGAGGAACCCGACAATAATCCCCTCTGTGATCTCTGCGATCTCTGTGGTGAACTCCCAGCGCGTTACACCAGAGTCAGCACCGCCGTCGGGTTCCCCGCGTAGATCGCGTCGATCTTATCCTCCGAAACGGTGCGGTCGCGCAGGCGCGGAACGATGTGGCCGTGACCCTACCAGCCGCACTTGACTCCCAAAATGGTGCTATCCACGGACGCCGTCGGCATTTACCCTGTCGAAGAGTTCCACGACTTTGCTTGGCGGTTCCGGCGTGGCATACGAGACGACGACCGCCACCAAAGTGGCGATCAGGAATCCTGGCGTGGCCGGCTGCATGTCCCACATGTCCATCGGGCCGCCGCTGAGATAAGCCCACACCGATGCCACAGCGGTGCCTGTCACAATGGACGCCGCGGCTCCCCAGAAGTTGAAGCGCCGCCAATAGAGCGCCAGGATGGTAACGGGTCCGAACGCCGCCCCCATTCCGCCCCATGCGTAGCTCACAAGCTCGAAGATGGACTCCGGGTACAGTATCGAGATAGCCACGGCGATTAGGCCTATAATCACCAGCAGTGTGCGACCTATCCAGATTCTCGCATTGGCGGAAACTCGATATGTGATCCTCCGTATAAGCGGCACGTCGTCGGTGGCTACGGCCGACGCGAGGAGCAGCTGCGAGTCAGCGGTGCTCATGACCGCTGCGATCACACCCGTCAGAAGCACGCCCGTCACGACCGGATGGAAGAAGAACTCCGACACCACGATGTAGATGCGCTCCGGGTCCATCACCTCCGCCAGCATCCCGGCTTCCGACAGAGCGGGTCTCGCCAGCACGCCCACCATGAGCGCGAGTCCGTAGACTGCGACAAGCCAGACAATGGAGATGTTGCGGCTTCGCGGGATACTCTCTTCGTGCTCGACGGCCATGAACCGCTGCAGGATTCTGTGAGCGCCGAAGGCTCCGAATGCCCATCCCGCCGACGAAAGAAGGAGGGTTATGGTGATTGCCGCACCTTCACTGTCGGTAAACGGGTTGAAGAAACCCGGCGTTGAGGTTCCCAGACCTGAAAACGGACTCCCCGCCGAACCGGTGAGCGTAAACGTGATGACGAGAAGACTTACCAGCATCAGGAGCGCCTGGGACACGTCCGTCCTCGATACCGCCATGAACCCACCGATGAGCGTGTACGACGCAACGGCTATGAAGGTCAGAACGACGCCGGTGTTCTCTTCAATCCCGAATATCGTCTCCAGCAGTTTCGAACCGCCCACGAGGCCGGAGCTCACGTAGAAGACGACGAAAAGGATGGTGATGGCCGACGTCATGACCCGTAGGGCGCCGGTTGTGTCTCCGAACCGGACCTCGTAGAACTCCGGGATAGTCAGTACGTTGCCCGCCTCGATGGTGTAGTGGCGCAGTCTCTTTGCGAGGACTGTCCAACTGAGCCAGACGCCCAACGCGGCTCCGGCGGGGACCCACACTTCCACGGCCCCGCTTGTGAACGCGAGAGCGGGGAGCGCAAGCATTGTCCACGCACTTGTCGTAGATGACCCCGCGCTGAGTGCTGCCGTAAAGCTGCTCAACCGCCGCCCGCCCAGCACGTAGTCCGACATGTCCCGCATCTTGCGAGCGCCCACTATCGCGATGCCGATCAGCATCACAAAGTAGGCCCCAAAGCCCAGAATCACCCACGAGTTGGCCATGACCTTCCCTGCGCGAGTTTACAGCACCATCAGAGTTCTTCGGTGAAAGTAAAGAGGTGTAGATGTCGCCGTGATAGGAGACTGCGTGAAAGCATACCCCGCTACACCAGCGTCAGCACCGCCGTCGGGTTCCCCACGTAGATTGCGTCGATCTCGTCCTCCGAAACGCCGCGGTCGCGCAGGCGTGGGACGATGTGCTCGATGATATGGCCGTAGCCCCATCCGCCGTACTTGACCAGGTGGTGCTTGCCGCAGATGTCCTGCCCGATGACGATCTTGTCGGTATACCCCTCCGCCATGAGCCGCTGGATGTGGTCCATCCGCTGCGCGTCATTGGGGAAGTCCATCACGCCATACGAGAAATACGACGACTCCCAGCCGAACTGGTCGTACTCCAGGTAGCACCCCGTCTTGGCGAGATCGAGCACGCGCTCGATGCTCTTGTACGTCCTGCCGATGTGCCCCATCACCACACGCTCCACGTCCGCCCCCGCTCCCGCGAGGATGTCCAGAACCTCGAACGGCGCCTCCTCGTCCCGGCCCGGATGGATCAGGATCGATGCTCCCGTCTCCTGCTGGGCGACCGCCGCCGCCAGCAGCACCTTCCGCTCGTTGTCGTGGAGCGGCCATCCGCATCCAAGCTCGCCGATGAGGCCCGCCCTGATCCCCGTGTTGCCCACGCCCGTAGTGACGTCCGCAATCATCTCCTCCGTCAGGTCGTCGATCGTAACGTCGTCCATGCCGTCCGGGTGCGAGGGCGCGATGTAGTACCCCGCGCCCATGACGATATTCGCCCCGGTCGCCCGCGCTATGTTCCCAAGACCGACGGGATCGCGCCCTATGCCAATCGTGGTGACATCAACGATCGTGCCGCCGCCCACTCGCGTGAAGTGGCCCACCTCCTCGATAGCCTCGTCCTCATCGAGCAGCAGCAAGTTGGCAGCGCTGCTGAACGGGTCGTACCGGATGCGTCCGAGATTGCTCATGGAGACCGGCTCGTACGCCCTCGCCTTCGCCGTAGCCTCTTCCGGCGGCTGGAACACCACCGTGAAGTCGATGAAGAGATGCTCGTGCATCGAGGTCATCCCGACCTCCGCTGGGTCGATGTCCCCCAGGACCGTCCTTACCTTGCCCTTCATGCGTATAGCTCTCCTGGCGCTCGAATAGGACTTGCCGCGCGAGTGTATTTTGTGCGTGAGTCCAAGTCAATAAGAGTTGAGTCAGGCTTACCCTTCACTGAGGCCTTTAGACGAAAGGCTCTAACGACAAGAGTTGTCACACTAACCGGAATGTCGTGACTTCACGAGGTCGCGGGTAAGCTGGGCCTGCCCGTAGTGCTCGGCGGCGTGGCTGGCGACGATGACCATCAACTCGCGGCCGGTGATCTTCCCGCGCTGCGGATCATCCCTTACACGGTCCAGATCGTCAGGCGGCAGTTCCTGAATGGCCTCCGAAATCCGGCGCTGCAGGTCGTTCCAACCCGCTTCGATCCCCGCGACTGATTCCCCCATAGCCGCAAACTCGGAATCGCGGTCTCTGGTGCTGGCCCGCCCGCAAAGAATGCTGAGGAAGTTGTGCCGTACGTTACCCATCGTGTGCGTAGCCAGGACGTAGAGGCTGTTGCGTCATCGAGGGGCTTCCAGTTCAGCGAGTCGCTGTCCAGCCCCTCCAGGCAGGCGACCAGCTCATCGACGGTATTCCTGATCTTGTCCCAGTAGAGGTCGATTTCTGGTGAATTGTCCATTGTGTCCTTCTCCCGTTGAATCTTGGTTAATCTGACCGTGCCGCGTATTCTGCCTCGTCGGCTTCCTCTGTTGAGGTAAGAGTATACTGTTCCCATGATTACCATGCGGGCGCACGCCAAGATCAACCTGACGCTCGAAGTGCTCGGTAAGCGCGACGACGGCTACCACGACATCGCCTCGATACTCCAGACCGTCAGCCTCCACGACACCCTGACGTTCGAGGAAGCCGACGTAATCACCCTCAACTGCGACCGTCCTGAGCTGGCGACGCCCGACAACTTCGTGCTCCAAGCGGCCCATCTGCTGCGTGATTTCACGGAGGTGTCAAGCGGAACTTCCATAGGCTTAAGAAAAAGAATCCCCGTCGCCGCCGGACTCGGTGGTGGCAGTTCCGACGCCGCGGCGACCCTGCTGGCCCTCAACAGGCTCTGGGGCACGGAGCTGACGAGAGATGACCTCCTGCCGCTCGCCGCGCAAATCGGCTCCGACGTTCCCTTCTTCCTCTACGGCGGGACGGGTAGGGTGTTCGGGAGAGGCGAGCGCGTCCAACCACTCCCGCCGGCGGACCTCGAATGGGCAGTCATCCTCACCCCCCAAATCGACCTGCCCAACAAGACTACGGCAATGTTCTCGAACATCGGCCCAATGAGCTACACCAACGGCGGCCTCACACGCAAGCTCGCCGCCCGACTGAGCAGCAAGGGAGACACCCCGCCCCAGTTCCTCTTCAATGCCTTCGACGACGTGGCAAAGGAAACCCTCCCCGACTTGTCGACCTACTGGGACGCCTTCCACGACCTCGGTGCGCGGGAGATCCACCTGTGCGGCGCCGGGCCCTCCCTCTACGCTCCCGTCTCCACCAAGCACCACGCTACCGCCATCCAGCTTCTCCTGCAGCACCGGCACGGCTGGGAAGCCCACCTCGTTTCGATGGTGGGCGGCGAATTCTTTTCCACATGTTGACAAGAGACAAGGTAAGCACCGTTCTATCGACTACTCTCCGTTGATGAGAAGACAGCCCCGATACTGTCATTCCGAGCGTAGCGAGGAATCCAAAGTCCGTGACTGCAAGACGGGTTAGTCGGCGCGCTATCCGCATCCTCGCCGACGGGATAGGAATTCTCCATGTCAGCGCTGCCTTGGGACGGGCATTTTAAATTCTTCACTCCGCTTCGCTGCGTTCAGAATGACACCGGCGGGGTGCTTTCAAAGTGGGGCAGTCGCTGAATGCCTACCCCTGTCAGCCCACCGGGGAGAGACACAGAGAGGGGGGTCTGTCCCTACGACAGAAACACCGCTATCCCGGCATGAGGAAAAAACACCTCGAGGTTGCCCTGCCGTTCCCGCTGCATCGTCATCCGGTAGTCGACGCGGTCCGGGTCATCGTCGGGAAGCTCATGCGGGCATGACTCCCTCCGCTCCTCCTGGGGACAGAGATGCATCTCCGCCCGGTAGTCCCAGAACCCGACCAGCGTCATTGGGTAGTACAGCGTCTCCGCCGTCGTCCGCAGATCGGCGATGATCTCGCTCGCTCGCATTCCCCCCTGCGTCTCGATGTTGACGGTTACCCGGTCCATATGCGGTTAGTACCGTTCCCATTTGAATATGACAGTCGAATTGTGACGCACGGTTCCCCTTTCCCGTCCTGGGAGAGGGCTAGGGTGAGGGTGTTTTGAGCAAGTAGCCGGAATCATACGGTATCAATCGGCGCTAGCCACCGCCCGAACTCGTTGCAAAATGGTCCCAGCCGCCGCCTTCCACCTCGATAGCATCGCCCTTCGAGTCCAACACGCTCACCCCGCGCGACGCATCGACGATCTCCCCGATCACCGTCACCGGAACGTCAACGGCCTCGCTCACCTCTCGCACCGCCTCCTCTCGCCCGGTGAACAGCAACTCATAGTCCTCCCCGCCGGTCAGGGCAAGAGAGAGCCAGCGATCGGGAAACTGTAGCCGCAGGGCTTCGCTCACGGGCACTTCGTTCCCCCGCACAACGGCTCCAACGCCACTGGCCTCGCACAGTTTAGTCAAATCGCCAACCAGACCGTCGCTGATGTCCATGGCCGCGCGTATTCCAGCCTTGGTAAGAGCCTGTCCTGTAGCAAGTCGCGGCTCTGGACGGAAGTGAGCCGTGCGGAGCCTATCGGTCGAGTCGTCGTATGGCTCTCCCTCCATAGCCATGTGAAAACCACCGGCCGAGTCCCCAAGGTTCCCCGTGACGGCAATCACATCACCGATATCCGCGGCCCCTCGCTTCAGGATCGCCCCGCGACCATCGGGCCCGAGTACCTTCGCCTCTCCCTCCATCGCGACACTCACAAATAAGACCGGAGAACCTACGATGTCTCCTCCTACAACCCGGCCGCCGTGCCTCCGGCAGGCCTCCGCCATACCCGCGTACATCTCGACCAGTCCCTCGACCTGCTGGTCGTCACGCAGTCCCAGCGTCACCACAGAGCAAGTCGGCACACACCCCATGGCGGCCACGTCGCTCAGGTTTACGGCCATCGCCTTCCAGCCGAGGTCGCGCCAGCCTGTCAGGTCGAGGGAGAAGTGGACGCCCTCCACCATAGTGTCGGTGGTGAGGACGCGCGTGCCCGCCTCGCCTTCCCACGCTGCCGCGTCGTCCCCGATGCCGAGGCTGGGGATCCGAGTGTGGTCTCCCATGAAGTCCGGTCCGTCCACACCCTCCGCGGCGAGCGTCTCGGCCAACAGCTCAATCAAGCCGAATTCGCCGAGTTCACGTACAAGCATGACGGTGTTGACCGCGATCGGAGCGCGGCGGATCTAGTGCCGTTCCCATTTGAATTTGACAGCCATGTCGAGGGGCGAATATCCCCTCTCCCGTCGTGGGAGAGGGCTAGGGTGAGGGTGTTTCGAGTAAGCTACCAAAATCATATGGAAGCGGTACTAGTACCCCAGGCCTGCGACGCCGAGGTGCTCGGACTCGAGATTGCCCTGGCGCTTGAACCGCTCCGCCTTCTCGATGTAGTGCTGCGTCGTCGTCTCCATGAGCTTCCGGTGCCGCTCCTGCACCTGGCCGCGCACCCTTCCCGGTACCCCTACGGCCATCGACCCGGCCGGTACCTTCGTATTCTCGATCAGCATCGCGCCTGAGCCGACCAGGCTGCCCTCGCCGATCTCCGCGCCGTCGTTGACGATGCACCCGTTCCCGATCAACGCCCCGTCTCCCACCGTCTTGGCGTGGCACAGCACCCGGTGACCGATGACCACCCGGTCGCCGATGTGTACGTCGTCGTCGCCGTGCACCACCGAGTTGTCCTGTATGCACGTGAACCTGCCGATGACGATCTTCCCCGCGTCCGCGCGTATCACCGCGCCGGGCCAGATGCTCGAACCCTCGCCGATCTCCACGTCTCCTACGATGTACGCCGCCTCGCTTATGAACGCCGTGGGATGGATCTTCGGCGACTTCCCGTCAAGGCTGCGTATCATCATTCCTCCGGGGTTTTTTGTATAACGTGCAATCTAGCTAGGTAACGGAACCCGCGTCGGGGCGTTATATCAGCTAAGGCCGGGCCATAGCTGCGCGCTCGACCCTAAGCGTACACCAATCGAAGGTGCGCAAGTCAATATATGGTATCCTCTAGTCCGTCCTTCGGAGTCCCGAACATGCAGTACGCCCGGACCACCCTCACACTCTTCTTGGCGCTCGTCGCGCTGGTTGCGCTCGCTGCCTGTGGGGGAGACTC